>RFVA01000104.1 GCA_009922685.1 Gammaproteobacteria bacterium
CTTAATATTCATAAAACGCGACTCAACGACCCCTTCACCTGGTTCCTTGGCACCAACGATAACCCGGGAGATTATCGCTCTTCAGGTTGCGCCTCCTGTCACGTCGTCTACAGCAATGACCGTGATCCCCGCCATTCAGGCCCCTATGCTCAATTTGGCCACAGTGGCACGTCCAATTCTAAGGACCCAACGATTCCCAAAGGCGAAAGCGGCCATCCCCTCAAACACGAATTCACCCGCTCTATTCCGACCAGTCAGTGCATGATCTGTCACATGCATCAACCGAACGTGTTTGTGAACAGCTTCCTTGGCTACACCATGTGGGACTATGAAGCCGACGCCCCCAACATGTGGCCCAAGGAGCAGCGTTACCTCAACGCCAATGATGATTCGAGTGGGACCAATGTTCGCGGTGAGCAGATCACCCTCGGTAGTAAGGTTAAACCCGAACAAATCGTCACCGACGATAAAGCCCGCGAGATTGCAAGCCACAACCCTGAAGAGGCCGCACAACGGGGTCTTTGGAGTGATCCGAAATTCTTGAGTGGGGTCTGGGATCGAAACACCAAAAATAAGGACACCCAATTTGCCGATTATCACGGCCACGGCTGGAATTTTAGAGCCATCTTTAAGCGTGATCGAGAGGGTAACCTTCTCGATAAGACCGGTGATAAGGTCGCCGATACCGATCCCCAGAAGTTCCAAAAAGCGGTTCACCTCTCATCGATCCATCTCGATCTTGGGATGCATTGCGTTGATTGCCATTTCACGCAAGACGCCCATGGTAATGGCCACCTTTATGCAGAAGTCGCCCAATCGATTGAAATCGACTGTGTTGACTGTCATGGCACAGCTGACCGTTACCCCTCCCTTCTGACCAGCGGCCCAGCGGCCCCCAAAGGAGGCAGCGACCTTTTAGCGTTGAGAACCCAAGACGGCAGAGCCCGTTTCGAGTGGCGTGGAGGGGAACTCTATCAACGTTCAGCCCTTTACCCTGAGAAGGAATGGCGGGTGAAATTGGTCAAGAACACGGTCAACCCAAGTCACAAGGACTATAACGTCAAGGCGGCCCGTGCGAAGACGGTCGCTCGTGATCAAGACCAGGCCTGGGGACCCGGTGTGGCCCCTGAAAATTGGGCGCATAGTAATGACAAAATGACCTGTTTCACCTGCCACAGCTCCTGGGCAACCAGTTGCGGCGGCTGTCATCTCCCCATTCAAGCCAACTGGAAATCACCCAAACACCACTATGAGAGTAACGAAACGAGGAACTTCGCGAGCTATAACCCCCAAGTAGCCCGCGATGACATGTACCAACTGGGCATTCACGGGCCGGCTAAGGGTGGTCGTATTGCCCCAGTTCGATCCTCATCGGCGCTGGTCCTCTCCTCGAAAAACGTCAATCGAGAACTGATTTATATTCAGCAGCCCCCCATTGCAGCCAGCGGCTTCAGCTCCCAGGCTTTTGCCCCCCATTACCCCCATACTGAGCGAACGGTAGAAACCAAGACCTGTACTGATTGTCATCTTTCAAAAGAAAATGATAATAATGCCATCATGGCGCAGTTGCTCTTGCACGGCACCAACTTCATCAATTTTGTCGGCTATAACGCCTGGGTTGGGACCGGCAACAGCATTGAAGCAGTCAATGTCACTGAATGGGATGAACCTCAAGCGGTCATCGGGAGCTATCTCCACCGTTTCGCCTACCCTGATTGGTACCGGCAACATCAAGAACGGGGGCGCATCCTCCCTGAGACCCATGGCCATCGAACCGGCGGTAAGGTCGGTTGTCTCCAGCTTCGGGGCGAATATCTTTACGTCGCGCAAGCGGATGAAGGATTTGAGGCCTACGATGTCGCCAATATCGCCGACAAAGGCTTTTCGCAGCGGATCATCACAGCCCCTTTCTCAAGCCTTGGGCACGACACGCACGTGAGTACGAAGAATGCCACCTGCGTCGCCCTTCCAACAAATCAGCCGATTCATCCTGATCGCCGGAACATCCCAGCCTTTGGCCTTGATGCGGAGGGGATGAAGAAACTCATTGAAGTCACCAACCAAGAGCAGCCCTTCCATCCCCTCTATAATTACGCCTTTATCACGGATGCCGAGGAAGGCTTAATTCTGGTCGATATCAATACCCTCGCCGATGGTGAAGCACGGAATAATTTCCTAGAACGAGCGCTGACCTACAATCCCGGTGGTGTGTTGACTGGGGCCCGCCATATCGTGATCGGCGGCCACTATGCCTATGTGATCACCGAGAGCCAACTGGTCATTCTCGACATGAATGACCCCCTTCACCCGAAGGTGACCCAACAAACAACGCTCAAGGATGGCCGTGCCGCCGCCCTCCAGTTCCGTTATCTCTTTGTGACCGATCGGGATGGTCTCCATGTCTTTGACGTCACCAAACTGGGGGTCGCCCGCGAAGTCATGACGGCTAAAATCCCGCTTGAAGATGGCCATAAGATCTATCTTGCAAGGACCTATGCCTATGTAGCCGCGGGACGGCAGGGTCTTGCCATTATCGACATCAAGAATCCAGAACAACCTCACATCAAAGAGTTCTTTACCGCGGGGGGGCAAATCAACCATGCCGAGGATGTCATTGTTGCCTCCACCAATGCGAGTCTCTTCGCTTATGTGGCTGACGGCCAAAATGGCCTTCGCGTGCTGCAACTGACCAGTCCTGAATCACAACCAAAATTTTATGGCTTTAGCCCAGAACCGCGCCCTCAATTGATCGCCTCCTACCCAACCGATGATCCGGCCTTTGCTCTGTCCAAAGGGCTCGATCGTGATCGTGCGGTCGATGAAACGGGGCATCAAATCGCTATTTTTGGACGCATTGGTTCAAGGCCCTTTAACCTCAAAGAGATGCAACGTCTTTATCTTGATGACCGCGGTGAGCCTTGGTTCACCTCGGACAAGGTGGACATGAGTCAATTCCTCAAACGATAACGAGGACGATAGCGGCAGCGAAAAAACCACCCCCTAACGTTTCAAGCCGTCGCCACGGCTGATCATTTTGAAAGAAAGAGGTTCATGTCGACATCACCACCTGATCATGAGGATCGTAAGATCGAGCCACCACCGACGACATCCCCTGATCAGGGATCTCGGTTCCTCATTTATAGCTTTTGCTTTTTTATCATCCTGGGTTTGATCACCGGCGTTTGCGTTCGCCTCGAACTCTTTGAGCCTAAAGAAATCATCCACAATGATTTAATTTACCCAATTGACGATATCGCCCCCTCGGAATCAGGGGTTGAATTTGGGGCCTATATCGTCAATCTCTATAACCTTGACACGAACCAGAAAATCTTCTCGGCCGATGGTTGGATTTGGATCCGTTGGCCGTCAAAGCTTCAGACATTCCTTGAACAGAAGAAAATTGAGCCTCTCAGCATGATTCGCCTGGTGAATCAGGTGAATACGTGGGATTTCAGTATTGAAGCTCAAAATGAGACACCGGATAGAGAGGCCGATGGCCGGTATTACCAACGGTTTAAGTTCTCGGGTAGTTTTTATGCCAACGGCCTCAACTTCAAAACCTTTCCCTTTCACACCATCACGCTTCCTTTAGCTTTCGAACTCGTGGAAAAGGACTTTCCGCCTGAATTCACCAATATGAAGCTGCTCATTGACCAGGCCGGTTCAGGCATTGGCCGTTATATCGATCTGATGGGCTATGCAACGACTGATTTCTCAAAGCGAACGTACATGCATCAATACGCCACGACCATGAATGGCCAGGAGCATCGGCCTGGAATGGATCGAGTCCATCAGCTTCGATTTGAAGTCAGCTATAAGAAATCAGTCAATGCGACCCTCCTGAGGATCATCCTCCCCCTCTTCGTCGTCATGATTCTGGTGATTTATTCCCCGTCTCTTCCCGTCAGCTGCTGGGAGATTCGGGTAACGATACCGCCCACCATCATCCTTTCCCTCATTTTCCTGCAGCAAGGCTATCAAGCGACCTTGCCAGAGCTTCCCTACCTCACGCCCATGGATACCCTTTACAATGGTTGCTACTTGGTCAATTTGATCTTATTTACCCTTTACATCTACGACATCCTACTTCTCCATGAGGTCCCTGAAAGTCAAAAGGCGATGACCATTGAAAAGATCAAGAGGATGGATCGATGGATGCAAATCCTCATGGTTTTGTTTCTGTTCTCGATTGCCAGCATGTCCTACATCTTCGATCTGCTCCGCTGACCTTTGATCATCACCTGCGATAAGGAAACCCTCAGGGGACCTTTTTCCAAAGAAGAGCGTCTCAATCATCAAGCCTTTATTCTTTAGGAACTCTCCTCTCAATGATCCAAAGCCTTCATCAGACCTTTGAACCCATTCTTCGGTTGGACAGCCATGCACCGCCCTCTCCGAGCGTTGATCAGCCCATCTCATCGGACTTAGGTGTTGTTGATGACAGCACCTTCCGATCGATTGAAGTTGAACTTCTTTTCGAGGCGGTCAACGAAACATCAACCACGATTGGTGCGGCGGTCTTGATGCGCTCCCTCCGTGACCCTCTCAGGGATATTGATGTGCTCAAGGCGAAACAAGGCGCACTCCTTGAGTTGGATGAGCGGCCTGAGATTCTGGAGGGTCTTAAAACCCTCATTAAGCGAGCCAAGCGTCACGAAAAAAGTTTCTACGAGCTTCTTTATGGATCGTTCATGGGGATGTTCACATCAAAAGCCCATGATCTCGAACTTGAAGGCTATGGCTACAGTACCTATATCGAAGGCACCCAATTCCTGAAGGATCTTGTCGATGGCGCCAACGCCCTGCCACGACCTTCGAATCCATATCTTGAAGCCTTGATCGACGACATCAAAGCACTCGAATCTTCAAGGGCATACCAGCTCGCCAAAGGGCCTTGCTATCGCGCTGAACGCGGGATGATCACCGCCTCAGAAAAACGGTGGTGGACGCCGGCACTCCGTTTTAATCCATCCCTCTTTAAGCCCATTGGTTTGTTAGTGTTCATTTCAGGGCTTTTTATCGCCGGGCAGTTTGTCCCTTTGCTGCTGGACATGATTGCTTCAGCCTTTTGGTTATTCCTGTTACCCGTCGGCTTTCTCTATATCCCGATGGTGGGAAGCTTTGACCGCGATGGCTGTATCTACCCCCTCAGAGACATTTTCAAAGCCTCACCTGAAATCCACCGCGCGGTGGATGCCTTAGGGCTTTTGGATGAACTTTTTTCTATGAGGCAGTGGCGGACGAGCTTTGGCCATCCGGCTGTACTCCCGAGCTTTTTGGATGAGCCTTGCCATCAGATCAAGGTCACTGGTGTCCGCAATCCGATTCTCGCTAAGGGACAACGGGATTATGTCGGCAACGCCATCGATCTCACCCATAAAAGGCTGACCCTGATCACAGGCCCTAATAGTGGCGGTAAGACCGCGTTTTGCAAAACCCTGGCTCAAACCCAGTTGCTCGCCCAAATCGGAGGCTACGTCCCTGCAGAATCCGCGGCCATGACCGTCGCCGATCACATCTATTATCAAGCCCCTGAAATCAGCCAATTGGCTGATGGAGAGGGCCGCTTTGGAACAGAGCTACGCCGCACCAAAGCCATCT
>RFVA01000105.1 GCA_009922685.1 Gammaproteobacteria bacterium
CAGGAGGGGGATGGACTTGGTCTTAGCACTAGCGAGAAGCGCTATCGCTAAAGGGTGTTCTGAACCGGCCTCAAGGCTTGCCGCCCACTGAAGGAGGGTCGTTTCATCTTGGCCCTGAAGGGTGTCTATACCGACCAATCGGGGTTTTCCTTCAGTGACGGTTCCGGTCTTATCTAAAACGATCGTGGTGAGCTTTCCAGAGGTCTGTAGCGCATCGCCTTGCCGGATCAGAATTCCGCGCTGGGCCGCGCGCCCGACGCTGACCATGATCGAAATGGGTGTGGCAAGGCCGAGGGCGCAAGGGCAGGCAATCACCAAGACGGTCATGGCCGCCACAAAGGCATAGCCTAAGGAGGGGGAGGGTCCGAAGGCCCACCAGACGGCAAAGGTGAGGAGGGCGATCACGATGACCACGGGGACAAAAAGACCGGCCACCTTGTCGACGAGGCGGCCTATGGCAGGTTTTGTGGCCTGTGCCGTTCGGACGCTGTCGATGATCTGGGCGAGAACCGTATCACGGCCGATCCTTAAGGCTTTAAAGAGAAAGCTGCCGCTTTGGTTGAGTGTTCCTGAGGTCACCTCATCCCCAGGCTTCTTTTCGACCGGCATCGGCTCCCCGGTCAGCATCGATTCATCCACGCGGGATTGTCCTTCGATCAGGATTCCATCGACCGGCACCCGTTCGCCAGGTCTGACCCTGATGATGTCATCAAGCCCCACGTCACCGATGGCGACATCGAATTCTTGCCCCTCTCTAAGGACTCTGGCCGTTCGAGGCTGAAGGCCAATGAGGGCGCGAATGGCGGTGGATGTTCGGCCCCGAGCCTTCATTTCAAGGGCGCTGCCGAGGTTGATGAAGGCCAAGATGGTCGCGGCCGCTTCGAAATAAGCGTGCCGGCCCATCGGGGGGAGGTTTTCTGAAGCCAAGATGGCGACCGTCGAATAGACCCAGGCGGCTCCGGTCCCAAGAGCAATGAGGGTGTCCATATTGGCTTTTCGGTGCGCGAGGTTCTTAAGGGCGCCGGTAAAGAAGTGGCCGCCCGAAACCCGCATCACCCAGAAAGTCAGGAGGGATATCAGGATCCAAAAACCACTTGGAATGGGTCCTCCGCCAAGGGCTGGAAGCCACTGAAGATGTTCGAGAATCATTAAGGGTGCGGCAAGAAGGAGCGCAATACCTGCCTTGTGAAGGAGGTCTCGGTAACGCGCCATCTCAAGATCCGCTTCTATGTTGGGATCCTCTTCCGTGCTCATGATCGCGCCGTCATATCCAGCCGCCTTGAGGGCAGCTTTCAATGCGAGGGGATCGGGATGCCCGATGACGATGGCCGTATGATCGCCAAAGCTGACGTCCGCTTTTTCGACGCCTTCAGTCGCGCGGAGTGCGGATTCAACTGATTCCACACAACCGGCACACCGCATTCCGGCGATGGAGAGCCGAAGGGTCTCGGGGTTGTTATGGGGGTTGGCGTTCATCAGGAAGTCTGAAGGGGTGGCTTCGCCCGCGCTAATGGGCTGAGGCTGGCGAGACCGGTGGTCGTGACCATGCAGGATTCCCTCGGGTTCGCGGGGTTAAGAAGCATTTTCCTTCCATTTGAGAGTGCGTCGTGTTGGGCATCCATCGATCCTATGGGGCTTGAGTCAAGTCAGCACGCGACCATGATGAATCGAACAGAGACTAAGCATACCGCCAGCTCCTCAATAACCAAAGTGGGGTGCCGGTACTTTAAAGAACGCCGGGTAGAAAGGGGACGAAATTGACCGGCTCGATTTCTTCGACTTCGAGGCTGACTTCGGTTCGAGTGACCCGATGGAGGATTTGAGTGCGGCCCTGGCCGACGGGAATGATCATGATACTGCGGCGGCCCATCTGGGCGAGCAGCGTTTCGGGGATCTCGCTTGGGGCTGCGGCGACCAGGATGGCGTCATAGGGAGCATACTCCTCCCAGCCCCAACCGCCATCGCTGTGCTTGAGTCTTACATTCCGAAGCTTAAGATCCTGAAGGCAGCGTCTTGCTCTTTGTTGGAGAGGATAGATGCGCTCAACGGAATGAACGCGTTTTGCGAGTTGAGCGAGGATGGCCGTTTGGTAGCCGGATCCTGTGCCGACCTCGAGCACCTTGTCGAGCGGACCCCACTCGAGCAGCAATTCGGTCATTCGCGCCACGATATAGGGTTGCGAAATGGTCTGGTTGAAGCCGATAGGGAGTGCGGTGTCTTCATAGGCACGGCTTTGTAGGGCCTCTTCGACAAAGAGATGGCGGGGGGTCTCGAGCATCACCCGAAGGAGATCGGGGTGAGAGATCCCAAGCTCCTTGAGACGAGCGATCATTCTCTCGCGGGTGCGCCGCGAGGTCATCCCGATGCCTTCGATACGTTGGTTCATTCGAGGTGATTAGTCCTTCAGCCAGTCGGCCAACTGATCGATCCGGTCATAGCGCGTCAGATCGATCTGAAGGGGGGTGAGGGAGACATACCCTTCCCGGATGGCATGGAAGTCGGTTCCAGGTCCTGCATCCTGCTCAGGGCCTGCGGCCCCGACCCAGTAAATCGGTCGCCCGCGGGGATCAATCGCTGGAATCACTGGCTCAGACTTATGGCGTTGCCCGAGTCGACAGGATTTGAAGCCTTTGATCTCATTAAAAGGGAGGTCAGGGACATTCACGTTCAAGATGATGTCCTGAGGGAGTGGATGACGACGAATTCGTTCGAGGAGGGCGATGGCGACTTGTCCCGCCGATTCAAAATGGGTGGGCATATGTGTCAGGGAGGCCAGCGACATGGCGATGGCCGGAAGCCCAAGGAAGCGGCCTTCGGTCGCGGCAGCGACGGTACCTGAGTAAATCACGTCATCACCGAGATTAGCGCCGTGATTGATGCCTGCAAAGACCATGTCAGGCTCTCGATCGAGGAGGCCTGTAATCGCGAGGTGAACACAATCAGTCGGTGTGCCGCTGACCTTGATGAAGCCATTCTCCGCGGTACTGACCCGAAGGGGGCTCTCAAGGGTGAGGGAGTTGCTGGCCCCGGAGTAACCATCATCATTGCTGACTAGGATGTGCATCAGACCTTTATATCCGTCTGTGGGTTATCGGAAGACATTATGCAATGTCGCTGGGTTTTTACTGCGGAGAGTCATCACGAGGGAAGGGACCACGCGCATCTACCTGAGGCTCTTCGAAGGCTTCTTGAGTCTCGATTATACGATACCGATGCCATTGATATCGGGATGGCTATCGGTTGGCTTTTGAAGTTGGACGTTCAGCCGGTTGATTTGCCACAATGACTGTGGGGGATTTGACCTGCCGACGGCCTCTAGATCCTACGAGATACCAAAAGACCTCTGATTCTAAAAGCTTTAATATTTTGGTATAATTATTGCTTTAAAAATATTTTAATCGCCAAGTTCTTTTGTCGTGTCCTTTTTTCGATTTAAAAAACCCCTTTGGGGTGGGTCCTCTTTAGGGGTTGGCTGCCGTCAGGGCATGGGGCTTCTCATTGGGCTGATCTTCACACTGGCCGGCCTTATGGGTCCCGAAGTAGCCGCGGCTCGGGAAAATCCTCTGCCTAATGGCCAGGCGTTTCATGGCGCTGGGAGGTTTGAAGGGGGAGAGGTTGTCATCGCTTTTGATGTTGCGGAGGGTTATCACCTCTATAAAACGCGATTTAAGTTCACGCCCGATCCCAAGGATATCGCTCTTGGCACCGCGATTTTGCCGCAAGGGTTACTGGAGGCGGATCCTGAGATGGGTGAAACCGAAGTTTACCGGGCACATGTTGAAATAAGGGTTCCTGTCCTGACGGGCTCTCTCCGGGAGGCCTCCTTTCTTGATGTGACCTATCAAGGCTGTCAGGATGGGGGATCGTGCTACCCTCCGATGCATCTTAAGGTGGATCTCAAGGAGACTCATCCTCCAAGGGGTTTCTCTTCAGACCATGAACCGCCGGTGAATGAATGTTCCGCTTCCTCCCCTGAAGGCTTTTTAAACCCGCCACCGGCGAGTGAGCAGTGCCGAATCGCTGAAGCCCTCAAGAAAGATTCACTCTGGCTAACCGCGGCCAGCTTTCTTGGGATGGGCCTCCTCTTGGCCTTCACGCCCTGTATTTTTCCGATGATCCCCATTCTTTCAGGGATTATTGTGGGTCATGGCCAGCGTTTGACGACCCGCCGTGCCTTTCTCTTGTCCTTGTCTTATGTGAGTGCCTCCGCAATCGCCTACACAGGGTTTGGGGTCCTTGCGGGACTCTTTGGTCATAACCTTCAGGCTCTCTTTCAGGACTCTCGGATTATCGCCGCCTTCAGCGCGCTGTTTGTGATCTTGGCTTTTTCGATGTTTGGTGTTTTTACCCTTCAGGTACCCGGCCCTCTACAGGCGCGGTTGGTGGCTCTCAGCAATCGCCAGGCGGGAGGAACACTCCTTGGCAGCGCGGTCATGGGATTTCTGTCAGCGTTAATTGTGGGACCCTGTGTCGCGGCACCCCTGGCGGGCGCCCTTATTTATATTGGTCAAACGGGCGATGCGCTCCTTGGGGGGCTGGCCCTCTTCTCCCTGGGGCTTGGGATGGGCTTACCCTTATTGGTGATTGGGACTTCTGCCGGGAAGTTGCTCCCCAAAGCGGGGGTCTGGATGGACACCATCAAATCCATTTTTGGGGTGGCCCTGCTGGGTGTGGCGCTCTCGCTTCTTGAGCGAATTATTCCCCCTGAAGTGACCCTCTTATTATGGGCGGTCCTGCTGATTCTTCCCTCCATTTTTCTTGGCGCATTGGATGCACTTCCGCCTCAGGCCACTTTTTTGAGAAAGGTGGCCAAGGGCCTTGGCGTTTTGATGCTGGCCTATGGGCTTTTGCTGCTGGTCGGGGTGGCCACTGAGGCCAAAGATCCATTGCACCCCCTCGAACATCTTCGGGTCGGCGCCTCCGGATCCTCAAAAGATCCTTCCAAACTCGCCTTCGTCCCCGTTAAAAGTGTTGCCGATCTTCAGGGCGCCTTGAAAGAAGCCTCGCGCCATCATCAAGCTGTCATGTTGGACTTCTACGCTGATTGGTGTACCGCCTGTAAAGAAATGGAGCGGGACACCTTCACCGATTTAAGGGTTCAAGAGGCCCTCAAGAATGTCCTTTTGATCCAGGCTGATGTGACCGAGACGAGCCCCGATCAGAACGGGCTTCTAAAGGCGTTCGGGCTGATTGGCCCTCCAGCCGTCCTCTTCTTTGATGGGTCTGCTCGTGAAATCAGCCATC
>RFVA01000106.1 GCA_009922685.1 Gammaproteobacteria bacterium
CGGATAATCGCGGGGTGGAGCAGTCTGGTAGCTCGTCGGGCTCATAACCCGAAGGTCATAGGTTCAAATCCTGTCCCCGCTACCAATTTTTCTGAATGGTTTCATAGACTTATTCAGATCAGTCTCTCAGAAAAGTAGTATGCTTGCCTCTATACTACTTCCAGTTAGCATCAAGACTCACATCTCAGTGGGTCGTCATGCAGTCTTCGTCTACTTCCAAACACAGAACAGTCCCTCTTCAGGAGACAATTTCTTGTGTTGATGGGTATCCTAAGAAACTAAAAATCTTTCAGATCCCCGCTTCATCGTTCTGGTGGGTTCGCTACTACTCCAAGACCAAAGTCTTCAAGAAATCGACGAAGACGACCAACAAGTCAGAGGCCATCGCCTTCGCCAAAAAGCTCTACGAGCAAATCCTCCTTGCCGAGGGGAATCTACTGCCTGTAAAACAACTGCCACATTTGAACAAGTGGCATTGCTGTTGATTGACGAGCAAGAACACCTCACCAAACAAGGTGAACGATCAGAACGACTCAACATCAATGATCGTCAAAAACTGAAGAAAGACATCCTGCCCTATTTTGGATCCAGAGACGTTAAGACCATCACCTACCGTGATGTGAACACCGATCTCAATACAGTCTCCGCCGATCGAGGCATCTGGACTTAACCCTGCATAACAGTACACCGGCACTCATTTACTTTGATCTCGCCTGTACATTCGTGGCGAGAGGTATTTCAAGACGCTGTGAGGGTGGATCTCATTGTAGTGATCGAACCATCTAGGCAGGTGCTTCATCACGGTTCGTGCATCAGCCCTAGAAGTAGGTCTACAAATTGACGAAGCTCCTATGGTTCAGTAGCCTGGGAGGGGGCCTACTTCGATCGGACCGGCTAACCGAAAACTGTGTTGAATAGGCAGCCAAATCACGCGAAATACCAAGGATATGTCGTCACCTGGCGTTTTTTAAATCACACGATGGAAAAAAGATGATGAATGGGCTGGCGCATCTGATTGCATTAGGGATTTTAGCTGCCATTCCAGTAGCCGCTTTAACGGACACATCCCCTCACTCGGGCCATGAACATCAAGGCATCCTCCCCTCGAAGCAGCCTATGGTCAGCCAAGCGGTTTCTGGCCAGGTATCGACGGGACTTCCATTTAAGAATCCGCCGATTATCACGAGTCAAAATGGTCGGCTTGATGTGCGTTTAACCGCAAGTAAAGAAGTGGTCAATATTAGTGGGAAGCTTGTGGGCGCCAGAGTCTACGCCGCCTCATCAAAAGACCGCAGCTACCCCTACAGCTTCATGCCGCCCGTCTTATCTTTAGCGCCGGGGGATAACCTTCAGGTCACTGTGTTAAATAAGCTTGGAGAACCCACAAACCTTCACACGCATGGGTTTTTTATATCGCCCATTGGGAACCAAGATAATATTTTTGTCGATCTAGATAGCGGGAAAACGTTTAACTATAACTATGACATCCCAAGCGATATCAATCCAGGCTCGTATTGGTACCATCCTCACTATCATCCTTTAGTAGAGGAACAAGTCTTTGGTGGGCTTTCGGGACTCATTTATATGCGAGGGCTCGAGAGTCTCCTGCCACCTGAATTCAGGGGCATTCAGCAAAAATTCCTAGGCCTCAAGGATTTTCAGGTCACCAAGGCAAATACGATTCCAAACAACAACATCGATTCCGATGCCCCCACGGTCAGAACGATCAATGGGCAAGTTCAGCCGGTGATCAAAATGCGTCCGGGAGAAACCCAACTCTGGCATATCGGGAATATCGGCGCTGATATTTTTTATTCCCTCGCGTTAACAGGGCTGAGTGTCACAGTGATCGCAGAGGATGCCAATCCACTTGATAGGCCGTTGCCCACACAAAGTCTCTACATGCCTCCCGCAAAGCGTTTTGATGTCTTGGTTCAAGCGGGTGCCGCGGGGGCCTACCCATTAATCACCCAGGCCATATCGACGGGCCCGGCGGGTGATAGTTACCCAGAGACCCTGATGGCGACCATTGTTGTTGCGGGAAGCGCAGAGACCCCAATGGGGATCCCCGCTTATTTCAATCCCTTCGATAACCTCAAAAATGCCAAGGTGATTGCGACTCGGCACTTTGATCTCAGCGAAAACACGAACACCAATCAGTTCTATATCAATGAGAGGGAGTACAACGAGAACTTCGTTCACTCAACACCCAAAACGAATACCGTTGAAGAGTGGGTGATCAGAAACTACGCCCAAGAGCTCCACCCGATCCATGTGCACGTTAATGACATGCAGGTCATGTCGGTGAATGGTGTCCCCCAGGACTCCAGATCTTACGTGGATACCTATGCGATTCCTTACGCAACCCAAGATAGTTCTGGGCGTCTTCTCCCAGGAGAAGTGGTCGTGAGAACGCGGTTCAGAGAGTTCATTGGGCCCTATGTGCTTCATTGTCATATTCTTGCCCATGAAGACAATGGCATGATGACGGTCATTAATGTCACAACCCCAGGAAGCGAATAACTTTGATCCATCTCTGGATCCGTTATGGTGACTCCAGATGCGCTATGTTGACTGGCATGTCATCCTTCAACTGAACGCCGGTTAAACCGCGCCTCAGCCCCTCCCGGCAGAGATAAACCATCTTGATGGCCGCCTCTTCGAATGACAGACCATCGGGTGGCCTAATGTTGGAAATGCAATTTCGCTCTGCATCGGTGCGGCCCACCCTCGGCCCAAAGGTGAGATAGGCACCCACACTATCGGCAGCGCTAAGACCTGGACGTTCGCCGACCAGAATCACCGAATTGGTTAATATTAAAGCGATATCCACCGGCGGTAACACCATCGACTTCAGAAGATCACGGCTCTCATTGCTGAGTGAACGGCCCTCGTCGGGCCTCAGAAGATACTGCTCTCTCGTAAGGACTTTCGTTGTTAGGATCAGGTGTTGGCGACCTATCTCCTCGAGTGACGCGGCAGAAGTTTGAGGGCACCAGGGCTTAAGGACAGCATCACGGGCCGCGGCGTGGGACAGCTGAAAATCAAGCAGCGCTTCCGTAGGAAGCCCTGAACCGCATTGGCCCTGAGCAATACGGGCTTGAGTAAACGACCGAAGTGAAGCCCACGGATCTTTCATTCCAGAGCACCGCCAAAGTCTGAAAATTGTTTAAGGAGAGGGACCTCCCGCCGGTTATGACTCAAGCGATTGCTCTCAAAAATACCCATGGATTCAAGCCAAGCTTCGAATTCTGGAGCCGGCCTGAGTCCCAGCGTTTCTCGAAGATATAAGGCATCATGAAAGGACGTACTCTGATAGGCCAGCATGACATCATCAGATCCCGGAATCCCCATGATGAAATTACAGCCCGCCACCCCAAGCAGCGTCAGGAGATTATCCATATCATTCTGATCCGCCTCCGCATGATTGGTGTAACAGACATCACAGCCCATCGGAAGCCCGAGCAACTTGCCACAGAAGTGATCCTCAAGACCTGCTCGAATGATTTGTTTGCCATCATAAAGGTATTCGGGGCCAATGAACCCCACCACCGTATTCACTAGAAGGGGCGAAAATTCACGGGCCACAGCATACGCTCTAGCCTCCACCGTCTGGGCATCGACACCATGATGCGCATTGGCTGAAAGCGCACTGCCCTGACCAGTTTCAAAATACATCAGATGGTTGCCAAGGGTTCCTCGACCAAGACCCTCGGCCATTGATTTGGCTTCTCTTAAGATGGCAAGGTCAATCCCAAAACTGCGATTGGCGGCTTCCGTCCCTGCGATCGATTGAAAAACAAGATCCACCGGCACCCCTTTTTCCATGAGCGCCATGGTCGTGGTGACGTGGGCTAGGACACAAGATTGTGTCGGTATTTCGTAGCGATCGATCACCTCCCCCAAGAAATGAAGGAGCGTTTGGACATTGTGGAGATTGTCCGTCGCAGGATTGATCCCAATCACCGCATCGCCGCTGCCATACATGAGCCCATCGAGAACGCTAGCGGCAATCCCCTTTGGATCATCGGTCGGATGATTCGGCTGAAGCCGGGTCGAAAGACGTCCCGGAAGTCCCAAGGTATCCCTAAACCGGGTCACGATCCGACACCGCTTTGAAACACTGATCAGGTCCTGATTTCGCATAATTTTGCTGACCGCCGCGACCATTTCAGGGGTCAAACCCTCCTTCAGATGCGCAAGGTCTGAGGTGTCCTTTAGCAGCCAATCACGAAAGCCTCCCACGGTCAGCCCAGAAAGGGGGGCAAACGCCTCGACATCATGTCGCTCGAGGATCAGTCGGGACACCTCATCCATTTCAGGCGGAATCAGCGGCTCCTCGATAAACTGGCTCAACGGCACCTCGGCCAAAACCCGTTGGGCCATCGCCCGTTCAAGCTCAGACTCCGCCGAAAGACCCGCCAGCTCATCAGCGGAGCGGCGAGGTGAGGCTTTAGCCATCAATGTACGAAGATCGCTAAACGCGAACTGCCGCCCCTTGAAATGTCCTGAATAGACCATACGCTTGTATCAGGATTTGTTCTTCAGCAAATCCCTGATTTCGGTCAATAACTGAAGCTCTGCTGTCACTTCAGGTGCAGGCGGCTCTGGCGGTTTCTTGGAGGCAATCGCCATCAGCTTGTTCATCGGCTTGACGATGACAAAAAAAACGACCATCGCCGTCATCAGAAAGCTGAAGCCAGCACCAAGAATCGATCCAACATCCAGTTCAATCAGTTTATTGACCGCTTTGGTGATGGGCTCCCCCGCCGCATTCTTTTCCGTAACCTCCACCAGCTTTTCCATGATCGGAATCGTGAGCTTTGGCTGCGGACCACCCCCAGCCAAGGCTAAAACAGGCTCAACGATGCCTTTGGTAAACGCCGTCACGATACCCGTAAAGGCGGCACCGATAATAACGCCCGTCGACAAATCAACGACATTCCCTTTCAGGATAAAATTTTTAAATTCCTCTAACATGACACTCACTCCAGCTTGAGACTTCATTCAATCATAGGGAGCCAGAAGACTCCGCTAGACCCCATCGAAGATCATGATTCTAATGGCACACCCGATGCCTTGTCCTCTTCGAGGACCGCTTTCTTTATTCCATAGGCGTGTTTCTGGGATCAGGAGCCTGATGCCGTGAAACCATCGCAGAGCCTGATCGAGGGGATCCCGCTGATTTATCAGGAAGATACCTTCCTGGTCGCGGAAAAGCCC
>RFVA01000107.1 GCA_009922685.1 Gammaproteobacteria bacterium
CACTGCCTTGGGTCTTTCTGGACAGTGATTGGTTAAGTCGGCGCAGGCGTTTGCCCAGAGCACGATGGGGTTTAGGTCCAACGATAAACTCGCCAGTGGATAAGGTAGCGAAACGCTTTAGGCCGAGGTCTACGCCGACCGCACCATGGTTGGCTTTCGCCTGTAGCCGGTCTTCAGTCTCGACCAGCACGGAGATATACCAACCATCGGCCATACGGCTGACGGTGGTGGATTGAATCGTTCCAGAGAAACGGACCTCTTCTCGCATCCGAATCCAACCCATGATAGGCAGTTTGATTTTCTTGCCATCAGTAGGCGCCGCATTGGCTCCTTTGGTGGCGGGACCATTGTCCGCACGGAAGGAATCGTGGACACCTTTCCGCTTGAATTTGGGGTAGCCGACCTCGGCTCCCTTCTTGCCTTTCTTGATGCGGTCGAAGAAATTCTTGTAGGCGGTTCCGGCGTTCTTGATGGCCTGTTGCGGGGCGCACTTAGTGACTTCCAAGGCCCACGGAAACTCGACCGGCTTAATGGCGTTGTATTGCTTGCGAAGAGCCGCCTCATTGGGTTTCTCGCCAGCCTCATATTGACGCTTCCACTCAGCCAAAGCCCAGTTATAGGCGTGACGAGCCACACCGCAGGACTTGGCAAAGTAGATTGCCTGAGCCTGATTAGGATTCAGCTTTATCTTGTGGACTCTTAGCATCGTAGATTCCAAATTCTTCGCCAATGCGGTCGGCCTCTGACTGAAGCGTCTCCATCAGCTTTCGATTTTTCTTGGATCGGCTGCCGTAAAGGCGGGCACTGAATACCGTGATGATTTCCAGAATGTCCTCAGCAAGCTCTTGCTCGAAGCTGGGACGCTCACCTTTGTGGATGATGACAATCTCGATTCCTTGAAGCTCACAGAGTGTAAACACCAGCTCGGAACCGAACCTGAGTAGACGGTCTTTGTGGGTCAATACAAGGCGCTTCGTCTTCTTCTTGAGGATGATGTCGAGGAGCTTGGCGAGTCCTTTCTTGTTGAAGTTCATCCCCGAGCCGAGGTCCGAGATGACCTCGGTGCGCCAACCTTTAGCCGCGCAGTATGTTTCGAGCATTTCCTTCTGGCGCTCAAGGTCAGGCTTCTGGTCGTGGCTTGATACTCGCGCATAACAGACGGTCGGATAGTCCGAATCCCCAAGAGCCAAGAGCTTCGACGCGTCATAGAAGCGAGTCCCACCTTTGGTCTTCCGGTCAGGCAGCAGTTCCCCGGACTTTTCCCACTTCCGTAGAGTGTCCACGGACACCCCGAGGAGGGCCGGAGGCCCATGGTTTTAAGCCAGGGGGGTCCTCCTTTCCCCTTCAACATAGCGATGGTCGAGGCACTCCCCGCGATCAAGGCCAATGGGGCCACGACACTGACCGACGCCAACCCTCGGACGGGCCACCCTGTTTTGGGGTTCAGTAAATGGCAGTAGCGCTGTCCCGCCACTTCAATATAGCGTTCGTAGCTCCCACTGGTGGTGACCGCACCCTGATGAAGGTGGAGCGTTGCAAGAAGCTCTCCTGCATGATGAGGATGATGAATACCCACCTCCCAAGGGGATCCATTGGGTTTTGGGCCAATCACCCGAAGATCCCCACCTAAGTTGACCACCCCGCTCTTTATTCCCAGACGAAGGAGGGTATGGACAGCACGATCGGCTGCAAACTCCTTGGCAATTCCGCCAAAGTCGAGCTCCATATCGGCGACCTTGAAGCGAAAAAGGGGTCGATCCCAGATGACTTGATCCCAACCCACCCGCTTTAAAAGCTGATCAATCGTTGACTGGGGGGGCAAGGTGGCGGCTGGGTTTTGGAAGCTCCAGGCTCGCCGAAGGAGGCCCGATGTCACATCAAATAAACCGTCACTTTGTTCATAACAGGTGTTCGCATAATCTAGAAGACCCGCCATTTCATCGTCAACGACCACCCCTTGAGGTGAGAAAGCCTTTCGGTTAAGGTCTGATAACGCACTATCTTCACGATAGCGAGAATAACGCTGCTCGATCTTTTCAACCGCCTCGATGACGATCTTCGCGGCCCGCTCCACCTCGTCGAAGGGGCCTCCAAAGAGCGACAAATGGCAGGGCGAACCCATGGCTCTGAAGGGAAACCGGAAAGGCTCTGGCGCCGTCACTTCAAAGCTTCAGATTGACGTTAATCGAGTAGAGCGTAAAGCTGTAGTTATCGACGGCACTGCCTGTCCCTCCCATGAATCCCATACCCTGGCTGCGATCGTATAGTTCGATCCCAGCACCCACATTGAAATTGGGAATAATCGCCTTATTTAAGGATACGCCCCCGGCAACCGCCCCAAAACTGGCCAGTCGATAATCAGAGGAGTAAAGACCATTGGCCGTCGGGCTGTCATAGACCCCTTGATAGAAGAATGAAGAGCGCTGGGTGTAATAGCGAACGTGAGGCGACAGAATCATCTCGTAGGGTAAGGGCTGAATCCAGTTCGCTTCAAAGGTATGTGAATCCACATTCCAGCTGTCAGAATAAAAGCGGTAGTCGAGATGGAGCGCGGCTTGATTAAGCTCTTCAAAATCCTTCACATACCGGATGAGGACGGCCTCTTGGGTTCTCGTTCCTGGCCGAGTATCCGCACACAGGTTGGGTGAAAAGGAGAATCGAGCGGATTGGGTACAAAAGGTATTCTGTGGGCCAAACCCTCCCCCCCCGGGGATGTTGTTGACCCAGGCCGACTTATAAGGATCTGAGAGAAATCCAGAACTATTGCTGACGGTCACATTCGCCTGCAGGAGGGAGGTTCGATCAATGATCTGGGTCAACCCAAGAAGCGCCTGGTAGGTGTTCTTGTTGCCACCAATGTCCTTACCGTTCGTGTAGGTCTGATGGATTTGCCCTTGGTTCCCGCCATCGGCCCAGACGGTATCGGAGGCATAGCCAAAACCGGTCGAGAGGGTCGTGTTTTTGCCGTTGAAATCGTAGGTCCCATCAAGGTTGAAGAAGTTTGAGATGTAATCCCATTCGGTCGAGTTACCCCCATTGACTCCGAGAGTTAGATCATCAATTTTTTTGCTCAACTGGCCCGATACTGAAAGCCTTTGATCGAAAATTCCCCCCTTCAGCCCCTTGTAAGCGCCATGCGTCGCCTGGGAATACTCGAGTTCCCCCGTTTTCTTACCAAAAGTATTGCCTTTCCCCCAATAGAACACCGGCGAAGCTCCTCCAATGAGGCTCTGATTCATTGGGTCGCTGCCCCCACCAATGTAATCAAGCACCGTATTGACTTTAAAATTGAGATCACCCGCCCACTGAAAAGCGGCATCGCTCTGGATCGCCATCACCGACATCCGGCCATGGCTTTCCTGATAATTGGAGTAGGCCGCATCGAGACCAAGGCTTTCGGGTTTAAGGTCTATGCCGTCAGCCAGAGACATCCCCGGTATCGCAAGCGCTGCTGCGGTAAAAGCGGCGAGTCTAGGCACCTTCCGCTTGGCTTTCCTCTTAGTTACAGCCACAACCCCCCCCACCAACGCCATAGCCGCCCGCCGACGTTTCTTTGGAAAGGTAGGTGTGCTGCATCAAATTGAAATGCTGTGTATCAGGGGTTAAGGCCATCTGAGGTTTCGCAAGAAGGCCCCGCTCCCAGGGCTTCACGGGGGTCGCACACCCCACCAACCCAAGCGAGAGCAACCCCACCAGAACTCCTCGAAACCAAAACATAAAACCCCTAAAAACAGCGTAATGGTGAGTAGCAACAGGCCCTATTGAATACAGAGCATGCCTTTTGTGAGGCCCGTGAGGGACTTTTGAGTCTTCAAGGCATTCGGAGCCGCATTCACCGATGCCTGAATGGCACAGGGAACCGTCAAGGGATCCAGGGTGATTTTGGTGGTGAAGCTGCCATTAGGCTTGAAGCTCGTGACCTCCTTCAGATTGGCGACACTGACATCGCCAAGAGTGACCACAGTCCCTTTGGGCGGCGCCTTGCCGCCACCGACCACGACCTTCCCAGCGATGGTGAGGGTCGATTGTGTGGGACTCGATTTCTTGGGCGCCGTCCAGATGGCGCTGGTCAGGGTCAACTTGGTGATGCTCGACAAGGTGGCTGGGGTGGGTGCTGCCTTCACCACGATGGTCAGGAAGGGGGCGAAATTCTGAACGTTGCCATTATTTTGGGCGAACGAGGCATTGAAAGTCACTTTGTGGGAGCCTACCTCGCTCGCATCAGGAGTCCAGTCAAACTCCCAACTAGGGTTCGACTGAGAAGTCGACACCTGCGTGAGACTACTGCCATTGAGGGTGGGGCTCACCGTCAGGAAGACTTGATTATTACTCCAGGGATTGCCGACCTGGACGAGTAGCTTGAGGGTTTGCCCCACGCTTAAGGGTGCCCCATTCATGACGTCAGGCCCACCAAGAACTTGGCCATTGAAGGTCGGCTGAAGGGAGGCTTGAGTCGCGGCGGCGACGGCATCAATCACCGGTTTCTTCTGATATTCAAGGAAGCCAAGGGTCACTCCTGCAAGTAAAACGAAAATAAACGCTTTTTTAAGATGATTCATTTTTTAACCTCAAGAACCTGGGTGATGGATCGCCTTATGATCGCTGGCGCTCTTCAGTAATTGCTCGATGGCTTGGGTAATCTCACGCTGGTCGGTGGTATTAAAGCCCCGATGGATTTTGCTGATGTTGCCTTCTCGATCGATTAAAAAGGAGGTCGGCATGGTTTCAAGCTCGTACTTTTTAGGGCATTCGCCAGAATCAGCTGCGATGGTGAACTCAACGGGATGCTTCAGAAGAAACGCCTCAGCCTCTTGTCTAGATTCGTCAAGGTTGACCGCAACCACCTCGAGCCCCTTACTTTTCATCGTGCGACTGAGTTCATCCATGAATGGGATGGACTTCGCGCATGGACCACACCAGGAGGCCCAAAAATCAAGGTAGACCACTTTTCCCTTGAAGCTCGACCAATCGATCGGCCGACCATCTTTGAAGTGGGTCAAGGTGCATTGAGGCGCCGGCTTGCTGGATGATTCGAGCGCCATCACGGCGGTGATCGGGGTTAAAAGTCCCAGGATCAAGAGAGTAAGAGGGTAGGGTTTCATCGTGACATTCCTAAAGAAGAGGCGACAGTCAGCCTAAAAAAGATCGGAGAGATGGGCAACAAAGTGCTCAGGCTCCATGAATCCAATGATACGG
>RFVA01000108.1 GCA_009922685.1 Gammaproteobacteria bacterium
CAGGGAGACCTGGCTGGGTGTCAAAACAACGGGTCCAGCAACGGGGTTGCTGAGGTTGACAGGGACTTTGGCGTCAGGGGCACAAGGATTGTTGAGGAAGTAGGCATTCAAGGCTGCCTGGGTGCTGGCGCCGAGGTTTCTTCTACACAGATGGACCAGAGAAGTAGTGAGGGGCGACGGCGCAAATTCGGTGAGAGGGATGCTTTTGCCGCCGACATTGATGAGAATCTCCGTCCACGTTGCAATGTTACCGGCAAAGATATCGCTTAGTGTCGCTTTACTCAGGCTCGGCATACAGTCGAGGGTCTCTTTCTTGAGGCAACTACTGGCCATGGTTCCTTGAGCGATCTGAGCCGCTTGAAGGGCGTCTCTCAGGTTTTTGCTAACGGGGGTGTTTTGAATGACGGCCCCTGCATTGGTCACGTTGAGTGTGGCCGCAACGATGCTTGGGTCGGGTTCATGGTAGCTTTGATCATCGATGGATTCGCTGAAATTGGAATCTCTCAAAAGACCCGGGTCGACGTCTAGCATCCCAGCATCTGGCGTATCAGGAAAAAGGTCGCCCACCTGACTGGTTCTGCAGGTGTAGGCCGTGGTGGATCCTGATGTCAGTGTGCATTGCCCAGGATTGATGGAATTAGTGATGCCCATGAACTGAATTTTCTTGTTTGGTTCGAGCAAGGGGTAGACGCCCGTTACCGCACCGCTTCGGTTTCGCTTAAGGACAAGGAGCTTCGGGTTCACCTGGCCGAGCCCTTGGAGACGGTTGTTATCCAACTGGCAAAACCAGGCTCTCCAAAAGGTCCCTTGGCCTCCGATATCTGCATCCTTATAGGTGCTTAAGGTGCCGCTCATGCAGAGTCCATCATGGCCATTGGAGCCTTTTAGGACTGCTCGATAACAACACCATGGGCCACAGTTCGAATCTCATGTTTTATGTTTCAAGCCAAGCAATATGAAGATGGGTACATAGAGATTTTATTTCGCCACAACGGGGATCGTAAATCAATCATCAATTGATAGGGTGGGGTCGTCTCAACCCTATATCCAATAGGGCATTTCGATGGCCGGATACTGATGAAACGATGATGTACCTTAGGTTATATACATCGCTTAACTGATCGGATATCTTCAAGGGAGTGTTTATTTAGGAGGGACAGATGCACTTATCCATAACGAATTTGAAGACGCTCATGGCGGCCAGTCTTCTGATGGGATCCTCAGCGATGGCGGGTACCGTTCAGGTGGCTGTAGCGAGTAATTTCATTGGCGCCATGGAGGAATTAGTGCCTGCTTTTCAGAAAGGAAGTGGACATCAGGTTGCAGTTGTCCCAGGCAGCACCGGCAAGTTCTACTCGCAGATCCAATCAGGAGCGCCGTTTGAGGTCCTCCTATCGGCTGATCAGGCCACACCAGCGAAGCTTGAAAAGGAAGGTTTGGCCGTTGAGGGAACCCAATTTAGTTATGCCGAGGGGCAACTGGTGCTCTGGAGTGAAACCCCAGGCTTCATTGATGATGGCGAAAAGCTACTCAAGGCCGGTAGATTCAAGCACCTGAGTCTTGCGAACCCAAAGACTGCGCCCTATGGTGCTGCGGCGATGGAGGTCATCCATCATCTTGGACTTGAGCGTGTCATCGAGTCTAAGACAGTGTTAGGAGAAAATATCGCCCAAGCCCATCAATTTGTGGCCACCCAAAATGCTGAGCTCGGTTTTGTCGCTATGTCTCAAGTCTATAAGGGTGGCAGACTGACAAGCGGCTCGGGTTGGGTTGTGCCGAAGAGCCTTTATTCGCCGATTCTTCAGGATGCTGTTCTCTTAAAGCGTGGTGAAAAAAATGAAGCGGCTCAGGCATTCCTCGCGTTTTTGAAAACCCCCGAGGCAAAAGTGATCATGATCCAATTGGGCTATGAAATTCCGTAGTTCCTATGCGATAAACCCTTTATTTCACTCATCGAATAACGAGCGATGGTTAGAGACCGGCTGATCGATACGGAGCTGACCATCGGTGGTGGTCTTAACGTCAGGGTCTTTAAGCTCCTTGAGGCGATTGATCGAGAGGGATCCATTGTGAGCGCTGCTAAGGTAACCGGGCTTAGCTATAAAGGGGCGTGGCAGATCATTGAGCGTGTCAACCAATTGTCACCAAGACCTTTGATCGAGAGTGTTGTTGGCGGGGGGCATTCAAAAGGAACCCGACTCACTGAGACAGGTCTGGCTCTTCTTTCGGCGTTTCGCCGTCTAGAGTGTGAGAAGGAACGTTTTCTGGAAAGGATCAATGAAGAGTTTTCTCATGACCCGACGATTTTGATCTGGTTTAGGAGGTTATTAATGAAATCGAGCGCCCGCAACCAGTGGCTTGGAAAGGTGGCCAGCATCAATGTTGGCGCGGTGACCTCCGAGGTCACGATTCACATGGAGACTGGGATGACGCTCGTTGCCAACCTCACCCATGCGTCCTTAAAGAGTATGGATCTTTCTTTTGGTGAAGAGGTTCTAGCCTTGGTCAAGTCCTCGATGATCATCTTGGTCACCGATATGGAGGGTTACCGTCTATCGGCAGGGGGGGAGTTGGTTGCAAGCGTCACCTTTGAAAGTTCAGAGTCATTGGGGCTTGAAGTAGGGACCCCTGTAACGGCCATTTTTAAAGCCAATTCGGTCGTTTTGGGCGTCAGAAAATGACGGTTTTTTTGCATTCTTATCGACACCGTATGTGAGTCATCTAATGAATCCTCCTCTCGGACCTGAAATTCCTTACTGGGATGTCTTTTGTGATGACAACGGAATCAGTCACCAGCGACGAGATTCCTTAATTCCCAACGCGATGAATACCGTCAGCCCTGGATCAGCAATCCTCTGGCAGTACATGACCCGCAACGTGCCAACCAAGATTCTCTTTCTGACCATTCCTCCAGGAGCGAAGGGTGACTGGCATGAAAATCCAGCCCCGCAATGGATCGTCACTCTCTCAGGACGATGGTACGTAGAGACGATGGATGGTCACCGGGTTGAAATGGGTCCGGGGGAGATTTCCTTTGGTGTCGACCAAGGCTGCAGATGGGTCGAGGGCAAACGGGGGCATCTTTCTGGAGCGCTGGGGGAGGAGCCTGTCGTCTTGATCCTCATCCAGGTTGAAGATCAACCGACACGCTGAGTCCTTTCGAAACCCTTTTTTCTGAATAAGGGGTTAAGGCAGGGGGTGTTGATTTACAGCTAATATTATCCCTTTAAAGTCAGGTCTCGCGGGTCTCTAAAGGACCAGAATCTCCTTCTCAAAGGAGGCCATCGGCCACTTCGTTGATGAAATTGAGCGCGTTGGGAGGCTGGTCGAGAGGGTCGTGAAGGAGGCTGAGAGATGCGAAAAGAAGGGTCATTTGGGGGATGTGACCCAACTGACCAGACGGATGCTGATGATTGTGATGGATAGGCTGGATAACCGTGGGGGGAAGATATGGACATCCCTAAGGACATCGCCCTTTTGCCACACCCCTTGTAAATTGATAGATCATCAGGCCTTCTAGGGATCATGTCTACCCATTGCGATCCGCACATTAAATAGCAAAGATTTCCTGGTCAACCCGTCAGTCAGAAGGATCTCTCCCATATGAGCCATTTCGATCTACCTCTAAAGTTAAGGCCCGCGATCTTCAGCGTGCTTCTCTTTATCCTTTGTGCCGTCATCCAGTACTGGGGTCTGACCCACACACGGATCGGGCCTCCACTGTATCAGATGCATCCCTTTGTTCCATTCAATATGGCCTGCATCTATCTCGGCTATCGCTTTGGGCTCAAAGTCGCCATGACTAGCTTGGGGTTCAGCTTTCTTTATTTGATGTACATGATGGGGCTTGAGTTCACAGCCAGCGTGAGAATTACTGCACTGGTGAATATTTTAATCTGTGGATTTTTTATCGAGATTTTCAGGCGACTTAAACAGGCCAACGAAAAAGAACGAAACCATATTCAAGCCCAAACGAACTTCATGGCCATGCTCGCCCATGAATTCAAGAGCCCCCTCGATACCCTTGAGTCGACCACCCATTCCATCGGCTTGTTGACAGACTCCGAGCTTATCGAGGGTCGCCTCGGAAGCCAACGGCGTGCCATAGATGATATGGGCAGCATTCTTAACCGATTGATCGAAGTTGATGCCGTTGAGGGAGGCAAGCGCCTCCTGGAGCCCAAAATATTTGAGATCAGGTCCTTGCTCATTAACATCATTAACGATATCCCATCGCCTGAAAGAATCGAACTTCACTGTGTTCTCAATGACTCCATCACGAGTGACCCTGTTTTACTGCGGCGAATTTTGACCAATTTGATTGATAACGCTCTGAAATATGGGCTGCCCGAGGGGACAGTAAAACTGACTGTCGCCCCAAAACGCCACCACCTTAAATCAGGCATAGAGTTTCGATGCACCAATGAGATTGGCCCTTCTGGGGCTCCTGATGCCAAACAAGTCTTCACCAAGTATTACCGAGCACCCAATGCCAAAGGGCAAAGTGGAGCGGGATTGGGTCTATGGTTGACTAAATGCTTTGTTGAGGCGATGTCCGGCGATATTCGCTTTGAGAAAGGGGACGGGAAGGTAAGCTTTTGCGTCTGGGTCCCGGACCTCTCGTAATGTGGCCCCGTTCGATGGGATCTTCGGGGATAAATAAGGGCTATTGGACCGCCAAAATAAGCCTCACCAAATTGCTGCAAATAATCTTCGGCCTATCCCGCATTGAGCAGTTTTTCCCCCAATTTAAACGTGTGACACCTTGGGGGGGTTGATTTGGTGGCCTTGGCGAAGGACTCCGGGAAAGCATGAACCAAATCCTCGACACTGAAAAGTTTATGAGGACGCAGATCAAGACGAGAGGGGACCGCATTGATAGGAAAGCATTTCATCCAAAGATTCGTCCCTTTTTTAGTTCACACTCAGATTATTGGAGCATCATGATGGCATTTCATCTTAAAAGTGAAGACCGATCCAGGCGTATTAGTTTTCCTTACTCTTTTGTGAAGACGTTGGGTATGGGGCTAATAGCCCTCATTTCCTTGCCGGCCATCAGCCTAGAAGCGCCGGCGGGCTATGATGGCTTGACCAACGGCTATCTGACGCAGGCAGATTACAATCTTGGTCTAGATGAATTCA
>RFVA01000109.1 GCA_009922685.1 Gammaproteobacteria bacterium
GACACCGCTCTGGATGACGGCTATCGCGCCATGGCCCAAGACAAAGACCGCGAGCTTGAGGCCCAGGAATGGTGCAACGATCTTGCAAAGGACATGACCGATGAAGCGCGGTGAAATATGGTGGGTGGAGTTCGACCCTTCGGGGGGGAGTGAAATTCGGAAAACCCGACCGGCTGTCATCGTGAGCAATGATGCGGCTAATCGCAATCTGGCCAGAGTCGTCGTCATCCCCCTCACTAGCAACACCGGTCGCCAGTATCCTGGGGAGGCCATCGTCTCCTTGGGTGGTCAAAGCAGCAAGGCCATGGCCGATCAAATCATGGCCTCAGATAAATCAAGGCTTAAATCTCTGCTCGGGGCTTTGTCGAAATCGGACATGCTGGCTGTTGAAGACGCTATCAAAGTCCACTTGGGACTGCCGAAATAGATAAAAACTCTCCAAAATCCGCGTCGCTAAGCTCCGACCACCCGGCCGAATGACGTGGAATACGCATTGGCAGCGCTGATAGGACGAATAGGTCAGTCTGCGACCGTCCACTTCGAGCTGAATCTTTTCCCGGCCATTCGTCGTTTGAAAATTTTGGCCATCTCCCTCAGGAAAAGCTCATGCTCGGCTTTGGCGTCTCGGCTCATACAGGCCTGATAGAGCTGTCGCACGAGTTCGGTTTGTTTCATGGCACACCTTGGATATCTATGGTTTGCTGGGTCCAATTGGACCCCCGCCCATCCATGAAGAACAGGCTAGTTCAGCCTCCGATGCCGAATTTCATCAAGGACTTGCAGGCGCTCCCACTGTTGCAGTGCATAGAGCTTTTTATGTCTTTCAGCGGGAGCGAGCTTGTCGATTTCAAGGGCAAGGCAATGAATCCTGATAGATTCCCGCTCAAAAACATGGTTAAGCGCCTCTGAAGGGCTGGGCTTCAACCCCAGCATCCCAGCTAGTTTTCCTCTGATTTGATTGAGTATCCGTCTTTCCATAGCGACTTCTCCTGGGGCGATCTGAACTAAATTCAGCCCTATCATATTATTGTTTCATTCGTATGACAACATAAATGGTTATGACCGTTTGTGGCAAAAAAAGTTCTCTTGAGAGGCCATAGAAAGCCCTCGGGATGACCGGGGGGCCTCGTGGCAAGCGGTTCTGAATCGATCGCTGAGATTTTTCCAATCAATGGTCGGAAGATGCCGGCCGATTGAGTCTCTAAGGCACATAAAAACAGACAGATACGGTCCAACGAAAGGCTTGAAGCCGGGGGGCTAGGAGCCTACAATTCTTCCGGTCGCCAAGTTCGCCCACAGGGTCAACAAGGCAACCATCCAGCGCGATCGAACCAAGTATCAGCGTAAAAAAAAGCATAAGGGCGATGTCCGGGACGACCGGAATCGCCCTTTTTCTTGGACATTGTCCCCAAGCCTTTTGTTAGGCCAACCCGAAACGTCTAGAAGGCAAAGGCACCCATGAACGATGGCTTCAATAGAGTTTTAGTGACCGCGATGCTGGCCCTATTCATCACGGCTTGTGCCAGTGATGGCGGTGGAATGATGAGCTATGGCCCCGGCGGAATGGGATCCGGTTACGGAACCGGTGGTCTTGGGATGGGCGTTCATATGGGTGGCTGGGGCAATGGCTATGGGGGTGGCTGGGGTCACCCCGCGGTGACCCCAGGCTCTGAAGCACTTGATGCCGACCCCCATGCGACAACGAATTATTACAATACGGGTTTCGACAATGACCGAGGCTATGCCTATTACCATCCGGCCCGAAATGATGGAGCGATGCCATGAAGGCGCATTGGATAGGGATGATGGTTTTTTTGGGTTTGTCGATGACCTTAACCTCTCCGCCCTCTTTAAGTCAGGGCACCGCTGAGATCCGGAAACTAGATCCTGCCTGGATAGCGATGGAGCGCCGGGTTCGGGGTCTTCTTGGTTCTGAAGGTCAGAAAACACTCCTCGATATGGCCTATGCGCAGGTGGCCGTGGACGCCTGCCCTTTCGGGTCCTTGGATAAAGAGGCGGTCAGCAAAACCTTGGATGCGCTCGCATCTTCTTCAAAAAAAGCGCCCTTGGCCCAAAGGGCTTTTGAAAATGAAATGATGAACTACCTTGGGGTCTATACGGGGCTTTTGATTGCCGAGAGCTTTATCGATCACCCGGCGTTTTGCCAAGGTCTCAAGGGGGTTCTTTCAAGGAAAGGCGGCCCAAGCCGCTGGCTTCACACCAAACCCTAATGATGCCGAGCGGTAGGCCACAAAGATCCTGAGGATCCCGCAGGGCTACCCTTACTGACATCAAGCGAACCCCGTCCTCTTAGAGGGCTTGAGCTTATGCCTCTTTGCTTCAAGATTTGAAGTCCTTTATGACCAGTTTTTGGGGCCTTCCCCCCATGGCCTCCCGTCTTGGACTTCAAATCTTCATCATGGCGTCACCTCTGTGACATTTAACCTTTCTAAGATCTTAAAAAAAGGAGAGATCCAACCATGGCCACGGACATTCGTAGAATCTTGTTTGGCATGTCGGGCGTCCAGCACGACGGCAATAATAGCCAGTTCGTCTTTGATCTTGCCAAGCTTATTGGCGCTGAAATTCAATGCCAACTGATTTGCCCCATTGCAGATGACCCTGAATTACTGTTGGCTTGTGGCTTCACCGGCAATGCCTTCAGGAGTTTCATTGATTCGGTGGCCAAGACCACTGAAGAGCTCGACGGGATGGCACGTACGGCTCTCTCACAGTCGCAACAGTTGTATCCAGGGGTTCATTTCAGCTATGACATTCCTGATGGAGTAACCGGGCACCCGCTCGCTCAGGCCGCTTGGGCCTCCGATCTGGTGATTCTTGCGCATCCCTCCTTGATGAAGGCCCAATACTACTGGTCGGTGGTCGAGGAGACGATTATCGAATCGGGGCGCCCCGTCCTTTTGCTTCCCGAAGTCCTGCCACAACAGTTGACAGGCCACGTCGGCATCCTTTGGCGCAACGATAGCCGGTCGGCTCAGGCGCTTTCAGCCTCTCTGGCCATGATCAAGATGGCCGCCAAGGTCTCTATTCTCAATGTCGATCTCCATGAAGAAGGCGAGAAGGCACTGAAGCTCCCCCTAGAATTTCTGAGGCTCCATGGCGTTCAGGCGGAAGCCGCGGAGCTTCACGATAGCCATCATCGGCTGGATCGGTTGGTGGATGAATACAGCGTTAATGCCGAGGTCACCCTCTGGGTGACAGGTGGAGGATTATCCAGTGGTTTTAATGACCACCTGGTCAGCAATCTGATTCGACGCCCCCACGCCAAGGCCCAGAGGGCCATCCTCATCAACGAATAGATCAAACGGAAGATCCCATGGAACATCTGGCAGCGGATACCACCAATGTAGCCTTTATCACCTTGGCGATCACCTTTTTTCTGATCCTGCTTCAAGAAGCGGTCAATGGTTTTCATGATGTCGCGAATGCCATCGCCACCGTGATTTATTCAAGGGCCATGTCGCCTCAAAGTTCCGTGTTGATGGCTGCGGTGTTTAACTTCATTGGCGTCCTTTTTGGGGGCACTGCGGTCGCCTTTAGCATGGTCTATTTGCTGCCCACCAACATGGTGACGGGTATCAATACCATGAATGAAGTCTCTCTCTTCATGGCCATGATCTTTACGGCGGTGGCTTGGAATTTCGGAACCTGGTGGCTTGGAATCCCTAACTCCACCACACATGCATATATTGGTTCGATCATCGGGATTTCGATGGCGGATGCTTTCCTGATGGGTCAGCCGGTCGCGGAGCAAATCAATTGGGGCCAGGGAGAGAAGATTCTGACAGCCCTGATCGTATCCCCGATCGTTGGCTTCGTTCTCGGGGTGATGATCCTCAAGATCATGACCTTGGTGGCTCGAGACAAGGGCCTTTATGAGCCTTCCCAAGATGATCATCGGCCGAGTGTGGCCATTCGCGGAATCCTCATTGCAGGCGCTGCCGGTGTCAGTCTCCTGCATGGATCGAATGATGGTCAAAAGAGTATCGGCCTGATGATGGTGGCTTTATTTGGTCTTTTCCCGGCCGCCTATGGGCTTGATCCTGACCGTTTGGCGCCTAAGGATTACCAGCATTTGGTGGAGGTCGTTCAACAAGTGGAAGGCATTCGCCAAGCGACGGAGCTATTCGTTGAATCTGAAGGCAAGGCGGGTAGTCAGGCAACGCCAGCGGTTCAGGATCTTTTAAACGATCTAACCTTGAAGAAGAATGGGCTTCAGCTCAGCGATGATGAGGCCATTAAAGTCAGAAAAGAGATTCTCGCCGTACACCGTCAGGTCGCCAAGCAGCTGAAGGCGCCTGAGACTCGGGCAAAGCTCAATCAAGAACAGATCGCAACCCTTGAAGGGGCCCACAAGGAGTTGGCGTCCTTTGTCGAATACGTTCCCATCTGGGTCATGGTTCTATCGGCGATGGCGCTTGGGGGTGGCACCCTGATCGGCTATAAAAAGATCGTGACGACGCTCGGGGAAAAGATTGGTAGCTCGAAGATGAATCCCGCGCAGGGAACCGCCGCTCAAGCCTCTGCCGTAGTGAGCATTGCGCTCGCAGATCTCGGTGGACTCCCAGTCAGTACCACTCATGTTCTCTCCTCTGCGGTTGTTGGAACCGTGGTAGGCACGAAGGGTCAGCAAGTGAACCAGAAGACGATCGCCAGCATTGCGCTGACCTGGGTGACCACCTTGCCGGGGACGCTGCTCCTCTCCTTTGCTATGGGGATCGTTTTTCACCGGGCCTTAGGGTAAAACCAGAAAGCCTTGGAGTCACCTGGGGCACCTTCAAGGGGTCTCTTTAGACCCCGTCAAGCCTTAACCCGCGAGCTTTCTATTTGTGGGGGATTTTGAGGGCGTTGTTACCCGAGCCTTGATGGCCCGAGGGGTTCGCCTTGAGGGGGTGACGATAACCGGCTCAGAAGCCTCCCCTGTTGCCGCATTCGACGGCTGATCCACTGATTCGGCTTCAAGTTTTCGGGCTGGAAGGTCAAGCCCTTCAAGCTCTCGCTCCAATAGTTTTCGGCGTT
>RFVA01000110.1 GCA_009922685.1 Gammaproteobacteria bacterium
TTCTACTGGATGGGCCAAAAAACCAGCCTTGGCCTCATGGACGATAGTTTTTGAAAAGGGCGCCTTGGCGCCTTCATCTGGCGTGGGTCAGAATTTCTTTGACCAAGGTCTTCATATCGGTCGCTGCTGGGCTTTTAGGGGCAAATTCTAGAACCGAGAGACCGGCAGCGGCACTTTCTGCAAAGACAACACGTTGACTCACCGTCGCGGTTAAGACCTCAAAAGGGTAGTCTTTCAGGGCTTCAATCACTTCTCGCCCGATGGCGGTATGCGCGACCAAACGATTGATCACGAAGAGGCTCTTTAAATGAGCCTTATAGATCATCGCCTCCTGAATCATTTTGACGATTTCATCTGCCGCCCAAATGTCATACGGGGACGGCTGAACGGGTATCAAGACCAGATCGCTGGCCATAATCGCCGACTTTGCAAGATCGTTGACTCGTGGCGGACCATCGATGACCACATGGTCATGGGCCGTGGCTAATCCTGGAATATCCTTATGGAGCGTTGGACGCGCCATGCCCACCACCGGAAAGAGGCTTTCTTCCTGCCGTGATGCGTTCCAATCCAGCGCACTCCCTTGTGGATCAGCATCGACTAAAAGGGTTTTCTCTCCGGATTGGGCGAGTCCCGATGCGATGTTGATCGAGAGCGTTGTCTTACCCACCCCGCCTTTTTGATTCAAAACACTAATGATCATAGCCCCACCCTTTTAAACGATGCGCCATGATAGGGGCCTCTTTGTGAGGAAGGCAAGGAATCCTGATGCTTTTATAGATTAAAAAGATAGATAAACCTTATTTTTACTATTAGTGCCGCCTTTTTCTGTGGAAGAAACCTTTTCTTTATATGACTGAAGGGGTTATGAGACCGGCAGCCTGTGGATAAAGGCGGTTTGGATTCACCTCTCCTTGTGGATAAAGGAGAGGGTTATGAGTGGGATCTCATGCCACCTCATTCATCCACAGCCTCGGGACCCCTTTGTCCACAGCGTTGCAACTCGAAGGGTGATGAAGCCCCTAGTGGAGAGGGAATGGGAGGAAGAGGGTGTCGCCCTGTCGCTGGATCAAAAGGGCTACGGAATCCTTCTCCTTCTTTGGAGTAAGGCGTTCTTTCAGTTCCTTCTGATCGTGAATCCGATCGCCATTGACGGCAACGATGATATCGCCAGCACGAAGGCCCGCTTTCTTTGCAGAACCCACCGCTAGCTCGACTAAAACACCGCCATCGAGACCTAAGTCCTTTAGTTCATCAGGGGATAACGGCCGGGTCCCAAGCCCTAAATGATCGGCGGTTGTGGGGTTCGAGGGCACCTGAGGCTCCACCCCACGAGAAGTGTCTTCTAGTTCGACGACCTTGATGTCGAGAGCGAGGATTTTTCCATCACGCCAAAGGCTGATATGCGCAAGAGACCCTGGCTTCAAAAGGGCGACTTTGGGTGGGAGGCTCCTAGAATCGGTGACTTTGACGCCATTCATCTCAAGAATAATATCGCCGGCTTTGAGTCCTGCGAGATCTGCAGGACCTTTGGCGGTCACCATGCCGACCAAGGCGCCATCAGGCGTTGAAAGACCAAAAGATTCTGCTAGGCCTTGAGAAAGATCTTGTACTGAAACACCGAGTTTGCCCCGGCTAACCCGGCCGTTGGCAAGGAGTTCTTCCTTCACATGGAGCGCGACATCCATCGGAATGGCAAAGGAAAGGCCTTGATACCCCCCCGTCTTTGAAACGATTTGCGAATTGATTCCGATCACTTCACCCCGAGTATTAATCAAAGGCCCACCCGAATTACCTGGATTGACGGCCACGTCGGTCTGAATGAAAGGAACGTAACCTTCTTCCGGCAGGGAGCGCGCCGTGGCCGAGACGATGCCGGCGGTGACTGTATTGTCAAAGCCAAAGGGTGATCCGATCGCAACGACCCACTCACCCACGCGAACAGAGGGTGAAGCCCCAATTGGAATGATGGGGAGATTTTGGCCATCGACTTTTAAAACAGCCGTATCGCTCAGGCGGTCGACACCCATCACTTTGGCAGGAAATTCTCTTTGGTCCCGGACCTTCTGCAGGCGCTTCGGGCCCAGGGCCTTCTTCAGGTCCAAAAAAAGGCGCAAAGGGATCGGCCTCTCCCTCACCCGCTGGCGCCTGGGTTGGGGCCTCTTTCGCGGTCCGCCGCGTGCTGATGTTGACCACCGCTGGTCCCATGGCATCGACGATGGCCGAAAAATCATCCCGGTCTGTGCTGGCTATGGGCAGGATCGGATTCACCGAGGAGCCCCCAACGGCTGACGCTTCTTGTGGGGGTAGCGAGGGGGTCGGTGCCACGAACCGGTCCTTGTTGAAAAAACCGATGGCCAGAAAAAACACCCCTACAAAGAGAACGATAAAACGTTGAGACCTTGATGAATGCTGCATGAAGAGGGTCGTGCCTGAAAGAGAAAAGGAGAGAATATCTATCGGTTGGACACGATATGGCCCAGGAAGGTCCCTATTTCAAGGACTCATGCCGATCATCTCGGTGAAGGGTTCATTTTCCCGCGGAGCCACTGATAAAGGAGGAGGCTTGAAACGATCATCAAGGTGATCACCAACGCCAAGGTCACTAATTTCATGAAGGCATAGTCAATCAAGGATTGGCCCTCCTTCAGCGTCAGTGTTGACAAGGCTTCCACATGGGCCTTGAGTTGGTTGATTTGGGCGGGTTCTGCGGCCATGCCGACGGTCTTAAAAACCTCGTTGAGCCGTTGTGACATCGTGCCGATCTCTTGGGCCGCTTTGGTGTAATCCTGCCATCTTTTGGCCGGCCTCAAGCGATAAACCGACCTCTCGAGAGAGCTTCATGAGACTGTCGCTTTCACTTCGAAGCGAGGCCATGATTTTTTCACGCTCCTGAGAGATAAGTCCTGGAAAGCGATCAAGGATGATCGAGATGCGTTCGCTGGCATTCGCGATTTTGGTACCACCATCCACCGCTTGGCTCACTTGAGGCATGGCCGCTGATTGAAGGGCCAATAATTCCATTTGCCACTCGATCAGCTGGGGCATTCTTTGACCCATGAAAAGAGCCCGCTCAGCAAAGAGGCGGGTTTCGGTCAATTCACGGGTCGCAGGATCAAGGCCTGCGAGGGGATCGATATCCAAAAGGGCAAACACGCTCGAGGGGAGCGATGAGGACTTCGATTTACTAAAACCTTTGGTCACGTCACTGACCAGAGAGTTACTGGCAAAGGCTTCGAGATCCCCTTGCGGATCACCGGAGGTTTTACGCCATTTATCGATCGCCTCCTTGAGTTCATCCAGCATCTCAGGTTTGAGAACCCGGCGCGCAATGGTCCAAATTTCCTTCTCACGCTCTTCGAGTGATTGCAACATGGGGTCCGCCGAAATCCCATAGACCTTGGGAAACCAATAGTCCTGGACACGCGAGCGGGCACCGCTGGCGAGGACGGTCAGACCCACGAGGTTCGCAAGGGCATTGGAACCCGTCGCAAGGCCATAAACATCGGAGGCGAGAGCGACTTTGATGGTCAGGAGCTCAAAGCGCTTGATTGGTTGGCCGTCGCGGGTCAGTTTTTCAGCCGCTTTAGAGGTGGATAGAACGAAATTATCGGCAAACCGCAACATATCTTCCTGGAGGTCGATAGGATCCACCGGTTCCGTTTCGAGGCCACCTGGGAGAACCGCCTTGACGGCACGAACCGGAAGATCCACGGTGGATTCAAGGAGAGCACAACCCCCAAGGATGGCCACGAGGAACCCAATGAGGCCACATTGTGTGAGCGCTCTAAGGGGGAAGGTAAAAGAAAAGATGCGATGGGGTTGGGTATTCACGATGAAAGATTGTAATCGTTAAGGGAGAGGGCGCTTTCTCGAAGGATCCTTAAACCGTGATCCCTTGGCTTCAAGCGGTCGTGGTCGGAAGCCTTAAAAGAACAACCGCGCCCACGGGATGCTGATTAGCAAGAGTCAACTGACCACCGAGTTCTCTCACAAATCGCTGCACCATCGCGAGGCCGAGGCCGGTACCCGCGGTCTTGCCGGTAGAAAAGGGCCTTATTCCATTTTCCAGCATGGCATGACTGAATCCCGGGCCATTATCCATCACTCGAATCGAGAACCATTCATCTTCTGGCGGCTCTACCTTGATGGCGATGGTGCCGCCATCGGCGCCGATGGCCTCAGCACCATTCAGGACTAAATTAAGAAGGCACTGGCGAATCCGACTCTCAGGGAGCCGACAACGAAGCGTTGGGGGACATTCTAGGGACAGGCTGATGCCCGAAGGGATCTGGTAGCGGAGCAGGCGAATGAGATCCTTGATGAGGAGCGGCACGTCAAATTCTGAAACAGGGGCTGGGGTGTGCTTGCTGAGATCCAATAGCTCATTAAGAAGCTTGGCCATGCGCTTTAATTCATCGATCACTAATGAAATTCGCTGAATCTTATCGGGATCGGAAAATTCATTTTGTAGATTGACGCAGCTCATTTGGATCCCCGCGAGGGGATTCCTGAGCTCATGGGCAATCCCCGCAGCCAATTCGCCAACGGCCGCGAGCTTTTCATTGCGGGAGAGACCGGCCTGTTGCTCCATCAAGGCCTGGGTCGCCATCCTGACTTCAGCCTCCAGCGATTGAGCATATTCGCGTTTGGTGTCCTCCAGTTCTGCCAGATGCCGGACCATCACGTTGTAGCTCGCGAACGTCGGCAAAAGAACCCGATCGATACCGCCGGTATCAATGGGGGAATAGTCTTCTTTAGCAAGGCGCAGAAGAAGCTGTCGAAGATCGTTCAGCGGCGACAGGATCCGGTATCGAAAGAAGAAACCCATGAGCGCCAGAAGACCGAGAACGGTCGCAAAGACCAAAATGATTTCGGTCCGAGTCGAATGACTGATGTCTTCGAGCATCACTTCTCGGTTGAGCGTCTCGGCATCCATGATGGCATTGGTAATGCTGAGCGCTTTAATGAGCTGGGCCTCCTGCATTTCATTGGTGGCCTTAGAATCGGTCAATTCTGTAATGGAGGCACGGAGA
>RFVA01000012.1 GCA_009922685.1 Gammaproteobacteria bacterium
TAGGTTCGGTAAAATGGATTGCCAGCCAGACGGTAGGCCAATTCTGATCGGTATACGTAACGCGATGTTTTTGTCCGGCACGGATCAGCAAATATGATCACCGGGAACCCGCTTCACCGTTTGACCTTCGATATTCAGTTCTGCGCTTCCATGTATGAACAGAATCCACTCATCCCATGCCAGGTCTTACCAGAAGTCTTCTGGACCGCGTTGGCCATATGACACGATCCGTTCAACACGACAACCGGGGCTTCGCAGCAGACTTGTCAATATCTCCGCTTCGGCGTGTCCGGGTAAATCGGAAAAGAGATTTGTCGGGCTGGTCATGATGGGTCATTCTAGGGTAACCGATAACGCTCTTGCTCGCTGACCTCCAAAACATCAAACCCCTCACTGATTTAGATCCCCGTCTTCCAGTCGTCTGAGTGCGACCAAGTATTCCTGCCGAATTTGTTTTCGAGGAAGCATCCCCCAGCCCACTTCCATGTTCAGGCGACATGGGCCAAGACATTGAAGCGATCGCCCTTTTTGGCCGCGATGATCGCCTGCGGCCTTCATGCTGAGCTTGACGTAGTTCGCCGTAATCATTTTTTGTCCTGAAGCATCAATTATTAATATATTTGCGCAGCCTATCTCGTTTTTGAGCATAATAAGCTATGGATACAAATAATTTTGTAGGTGGCTCGTGGTTGCAGGCTCGTTACGGCGTAAATCTCGTGATGCCATTAACCGTGTTGAGCCGCATTGGTGGGCGTCGAACAACTCAAGAAGTTGGCGGTATCAGAACAGAGACTTTTGTGGAAGGTATGAGGCCCGATTCGGATCTGCGTGGCCACCTGACGTTTCATCTTAAGCATGAAGTCCTTCATTTGGAGTTACTCGCAAGGCTTTTTGAGAAGATCGAAGTAGCTGAGCTTGGGGCCTGGATCGAACACGAGCCCAATGGACAGTATGCTCGGCGGGCTGGATTTCTCTATGAGTGGCTTACGGGGTGTGAACTCAAAATCCAAGCGGAGGTTGGGGGTGGCTACGTGGAGGTCATTGACGGTCAGAAATTAGTCGCGGCATCCGAGGGCCGATCTCTGCCCATACGAAAATGGCGAATCCGCGACAATTTACCGGGTACGCCTCATTTTTGCCCAATTGTGCGTAAGACCAATGATGTGGTCTTAGCTATGGCGCTTGATATTCAGGGACTGCTTAGAGATCTGAATTCGGAGTTTGGCGAAGACGTCCTCATGCGTTCTGCGGTTTGGATGACCTTGCGTGAGAGTCGCTCAAGCTTTTCTATCGAAGGAGAAGCAGATCAGGCTGATCGGATCCAACGTTTTGCCGATGTAGTAGCACGTCGAATAGGGCAGGGATCATTGCCTTTGAGTCAGGCTGTGCTAGCGAAGTTACAGTCCGAAATATTGGGCCCGCTGACGACGCTGCAGCATATGGGGATTCGTCAGTCGCCAGTCTTTGTAGGGGAGGCCATCCGCTATCAGGAAGTGGTCCACTACGTGGCCCCACCTTCAGAAGATCTCGAGCTGATGCTGGGGGGGTTGATGACTTTTCTGGACCGCACACAGGGTCAGTCATCGGTTATGAGAAGCGCCGTGGCGGCATTCGGTTTTGTTTATATTCATCCCCTTGCCGATGGAAATGGTCGAGTGCATCGTTTTTTGATCAATGATGTTTTGCGACGTGATAAGGCCGTTGATGACCCGATGATACTGCCAGTTTCATCATTGATCGACAGAGATCCCTCGGAGCGTCGGGCCTATGATCAAATTTTGGATGAAATTTCACGACCACTAATGGCGGAGTTGTCAGGGTCTTATATCTTTGAGCCCACTCAAACGATCTATCCGGATGGAATCGCTTCCAATTTCAATTTTCGCGGCAATGAGATTGGTCGATCTTGTTGGCGGTATCTGGATTTAACAAGTCATGTTCTTTACTTGGCCGATGTTGTTGAGCGTACGATCTGTGAAGACATGCGGGAAGAATCACGCTATTTGCGAAGTCACGCTCAGGCTCGGCAAGCAATAAAGGATGTTTTGGAAATGCCTGATACGCAAATCGATAGAGTAATTCGATCTGCATTGGTTAACCAAGGACGGCTTTCAGGGGTGCTGACCAAAGAAATACCCCTGCTCGCCAGGCCGGGAGCATGGGATAGTATTGTCAGGGCAATAGATAGTGCTTTTGATAGATTATAGATTAATAATAAGACGCGAGTAAAAGTAGTTGTTCAGTGGCGAGTTGCCTCACAAATAATGTAACCGAAGGGTACCCCTTTGAGGGGTCTTGGCCTCAAATTCGATGTAACCGAACATTAAGGGGTTAGGTAATCCCCCCCCTTTTTTTTTGGCGTAAGCCAAAAGTGGTCGACCTTCGTCTGGATTCGTGTTTAGGATGATCTAGGGGAGGTAAATTAGCAAAGCTGCCTTTGTGCGGTATAAACCAGTCCAAGATTTACGCCGCACCTCCGTGGGTGCAAGGACAGATCTTATCTCCATCAGTTTCTATTGATTCGGCAGCTTGAGAACACTGAACAGGCAAGTGGTGATGAAGTTGCTCGCTTCTGTTCTTTTTACGAAGCACTGACCGTTAGCGCCAAAATACTTGCCTGTCCCACCAGTTATCGAAAAGTTTTGTGGTCTATTGAGAACCGGTAATCCTGATGGGGTTTGAAACTCCTCAGCTCCTTGCATAAGAATTGAGTCAGTCCCATCTCCAAAAAAGTATTCAGATTGCAACCATCGGAATTCAGAATCGGTCTTTAAATGGGTCACGGTGCCAAGATACTCGACTCCACCTATGACGTTTCCAGCTAAATCTAAAACATCACCGTTACCACTGACGACGTCTCCAATGGAGCCGCCTGGTTTGCCGAGGTCTATCACTTCCCGACTGGAAATCTTGGACTTGAAGGAGAGTTCGACCAGTTTCAATTTGGTTACAGCCGGCAATGGCTTCGCATTGACTGCGTGCGATCCCATAAGGCTCATGACTAGAATGACAGTAAATTTTTTCATAACTACTCTCAAGTTAAAACAAAACTATGGGATTAAATTTTACGTTAGGGGGGGCGATAATATTTAACCGAGTTGCGCCCGTCAAGGGAACCTCTGGAGGCCAGCATGGCTAATTCCCTAGCAGTTGAACTAAAGAGGCTGCTTCGTTCAATGAACGATCAAGACATCCGTCAAATCAACTCAGCGATCAAGGCTGAGATCGCTCACCGGGTCGCCAAGACTCGACAGGATCCTGAGGCTGCGTTGGCCAAGTCATTGACCCAATGAGCGCCCAGCGTTTCCGAGAGTGGATTCAGGGCTTATCGATCGGTCTCCTTCGGGAGCTTCACGCGATCATTTGCCGCGAACTGGATCTGCGAGAGGGCCGTTCAAAGTACCGGTTACCGGATCACGTTCAGGGGGTGATTTGATGGTTCAAATCTGTACCATCTCTCCGGATCAATCCGTCCAAGTACTTTATTTCTGGCGCCTGATTGGTTAGAAAAACTGGCGCTTTGACCGGTGTGCAGGCGACCGACGGCTCTAAGTAATCCTTCATCCATCTGGTATCGATTCAAACCTTGAAAAGATTTAAAAAATTCTTGCGGGGTGCTTGATGAAAAAGCCATACCCCAGATGAGCGGCTCTTTGAGGGTTACCGTCAGGCAAGGGGGCACCAAGGGGCACCGACAAAAACGAAAAAGGCCCCGAAGGGCCTAAGTCTATGTTTTATATGGTAGCAACGGGCGGACTTGAACCGCCGACACCCGCATTATGAATGCGGTGCTCTAACCAGCTGAGCTACGTTGCCGTCATCCATATATGTTATTTTGAAGGGTAGATTCTGTCAATCGACACACACCTTGTCCTTTCCCCAAAACGCCTATGGACTGGCTCAATGAATGGTCTCAAGAGAGTAGCCTTCTCGGGTTATTCCTCAGTGCCTTTATTTCATCGACCATCGCTCCCGGAGGGTCTGAGCTAGTCCTTGCTTATATGGTTCGGACGGCCGCACATCCTCTTTGGCAGCTGATTCTCATCGCCAGTATCGGTAACACCTTAGGCGCCCTAACCACTTGGCAATTAGGGTCATGGACGGCGGGGCGGTTTCCCCTCAATAGCGCCGTTATGGTGAAGCATGCATCTGCCTTTCGATGGGTCCGCCGATTTGGACCCTTAGCACTCCTTTTTTCCTGGCTACCTCTTATCGGCGATGGCTTTTGTTATGTGGCCGGCTGGCTGAAACTTCCCTTTTTTACAAGCATCACAGCCATCGCTGTTGGGAAAGTAGGTCGCTATTGGGCCATTGCAGCCATAATCGACAGCCTTTGAATGTTTAGCCACTGAGAGTTTCCATGAACAGAGCGGCTCATCATGAATGATAGTCAAGACTACACCACCTTATTGAGTCATAAAAACATCCAGGCGATCGAGCAATCTCTGATCCATCACCTAATTTTTGTTCAGGGGAAGGATCCTGTTGAAACGTCTCAACGTGACTGGTTTCATGCGGTTGCTTATGTCGTTCGGGACATGCTCACGGCTCAATGGCTAGAATCGATGAGGAGCTACTATCTGAATGATGCGAAGCGGGTCTATTACCTCTCGATGGAATTCCTTATGGGAAGAACGCTCAGCAACGCCATCGCGAATCTAGAGGCATCGCAAGAATTCAAGACCGCAATTGAAAATGTTGGCCTTTCTATGGAAGTCATTGCTGATTTCGAGGCAGAGGCGGGTCTTGGCAATGGCGGTCTTGGCCGCCTCGCAGCCTGTTTCCTTGATTCCCTCGCGAGTCTCGACATGCCTGGCTTTGGTTATGGAATTCGCTATGAATATGGTTTATTTAGGCAAAAGATCGAGGGCGGATGGCAAATCGAGCATCCCGATAACTGGCTCGCCTTCGGTAACCCATGGGAATTTCCTCGTTCGGATGTGCTCTATCGCATCCGATTTGGAGGTTCAGTCCAGCATAAAGAGAGCCGCAATCAGGCGCCGTCTTATGAGTGGATTCATACTCAAGATGTCATGGCCATGGCCTACGACACACCGATTCCAGGTTTCGGTGGCCGGACGGTTAATAATCTGAGACTCTGGTCAGCCACCTCGACGGATGAATTTGATCTTCGTTATTTTAATGAAGGTAACTACATTCGGGCGGTCGAACAAAAAACCATGTCGGAGAACATATCAAAGGTTCTCTATCCGGATGACACCACCCATATGGGCCGTGAACTGAGGCTAAAGCAAGAGTATTTTTTCGTCTCCGCGAGTCTTCAAGACATCATTGCGCATTTTCTAAAGGATCAGGGAGATCTCGATAATCTCCCAAATGAAGTGGCTATTCAGCTTAACGACACCCATCCAGCGATTGCCATCCCTGAAATGATGCGGCTGTTGATCGATGAACATGATCTTAGTTGGCCAAAGGCCTGGGACATTACCCGTCGGTGTTTTAGTTACACCAACCATACCTTAATGCCGGAAGCCCTTGAAACATGGCCCGTGAACCTCATCGGTCGGCTCCTTCCTCGCCATCTCACCATCATCTTCGAAATTAATCGCCGATTTCTTGAACAGGTCAGTGAAGAAAGACCAGGGGATATGGCTCTGATCCGACGTATTTCCCTGATCGATGAAGACCATGGCCAGCAGATCAGAATGTCGCATCTCGCTATCGTTGGGAGTCATAAGGTCAATGGTGTCGCAAAACTCCATTCAGACCTCATGCAGGCAACCATTTTTAAGGATTTTGCAGCGCTTTATCCTGACCGTTTCATGAATATTACCAATGGCGTAACCCCTCGTCGTTGGATCCATGTGGCCAATAAAGGACTTTCGAGCCTCATTTCCGAGGCCATTGGCGGCGAGTGGATTAAGGATCTTGATCGGCTTAAAGATCTTGAACCTTACGCGGATGATTCACAGTTTCGTGCACAGTTTCGAAAGGTGAAGCATGAAGCTAAGTTGGCCTGGATCCGATCGGTCGGCACATTGGTCACTCCATCGTTCAATGCAGAGAGTCTTTTCGATGTTCAAATTAAGCGAATCCATGAGTACAAACGACAACTCCTCAATGTGCTTCATGTCGTCACTCGCTATCAACGAATCCTGGAGGGGAAGGATGTCAGGGGGGTTAGGAGAACCATCATCATCGGCGGCAAGGCGGCTCCAGCCTATCATCGCGCAAAACTTATCATTAAGCTCATTCATGATGTCGCCGCAACACTGCGTCTGAATCCTCAAATCGATCAACAGCTCCGCCTTCATTTTCTGGAGGATTATGACGTCACAAAAGCCATGATACTGATCCCGGCGACGGATCTATCAGAGCAGATCTCCATGGCGGGCACAGAAGCCTCAGGCACGAGTAATATGAAGATGGTGATGAACGGCGCTTTAACGATTGGAACGCTCGATGGCGCCAATATCGAAATCCGTGATCAAGTCGGAAAAGATCAATTTTTCCTTTTTGGGGCCACTACGAAAGAACTCAAGGATCTTCATCAAGCGGGATATGATCCGAAGGATATCTTGCGCCAATCCCCTGAACTTCAGAAAGTTTTAACACTGATCGGTGGAGGACACTTTTCTCCCGATGATCGTGACCGGTTTAAACCTTTGGTTGATGGACTTCTCGAACAAGGAGATCCTTACTCATTGGTGAATGATTTTTCTGATTACGTTCGGGCCCAGGACGACGTGGATACCTTGTGGACTGATCAAGACGAGTGGAGCCGTAGGGCTATTCTCAATATCGCTCGCTCAGGCCATTTTTCGAGTGACAGAGCGATTAAGACTTATGCTGAGGGGATATGGGGCATCCAACCCCGCCCCTGAAAAGGACGGGATTGACCGCTTACCGATGCTTAACCTTCATCACGAACCGTGGTTTTCAAAAGAGCGAATCGGTAAACCAAAAGAGCGACGGTAATTCCAACCACCAACCAGGTGTGGCCAATGAGGCCAGCAGTCATCGAGGATTTGTTGGCGGTACCCTGCAGAGAGGAAAGATAAGGTTTTGAGACCATAAGCATCCAAGCCCAAGCGGGAAGCTGGTAAGCGAAAGCCCCAACGATAGACCATTGAACGCTATTGGCATGCAGGCGTTGTGCGGTTTTGTAAAACCAGTAAGCAAATCCCATCGTCAGTATGATGGACAAAAACATGGCCATAATTGATCTCCTCTGAAGTGTTTTTCATTGGGGATCCTTTGAGACTTGGTTACGGTCACCATGGCCTCAATGATCCCTCTGTTAGCTTTTCTAGGTCTAGCGATGAGTCTTGCTAAAGGCATGCAAAGACCCACGTTTATTAGATACTCAAAACACTGCGAGTTTCAATGTTTCAGGAAAAAAACCAGCGGGTTGCCTTCTTTGAGCCATTGATCAAAGGGCCTTTGATCCAAGCCGAAAGATCCCTAAGCCCTGGAAGACCCAATAACAACAAACATTCCACTAAGGCGATCCCACCAAAAAATGGCCTTAGGTCGCTCACTGTGCTCCGCCATTCGGCTTGATCATCGGCCATCAGGCTATTAATGAGATCTGAGGGTTGATCGATTCGATGGTATTGGAGTCCTGTGGCGGCTGAGAGTGCCTTCAAGTGGGCCTCATCCAGCCAGGAGAGATAAGGGCCTTCGGTCGGTAATATTCTGGTTTCAACCTTCTCTGAGTAAACCGTCGTTGAAAGAGGGGGTTTTTCAATATCGGCATTCTCCCAAATGCCAATGAGCCGATTTTCACGGTCATAGCGTGGAACGGTCATGGGGCTCAAGCTCCCAAGTCCCAGAATGACGCCCTTGAACCGTTGGTCGCCAAAACCTGATTGGGGAATGGTTGTCTGGGGCGGTGTTTCTTGCCCATCACTGAGAAAAGCAAGGCCCACCCCTGGAGCCATTTTTTGTAGCTCCCTAATCGCATGATAGAGGCCCATTTCAACATGGCTATCCGCCGACCAGGCCATCCGCCAATCAATATGTTCCAGTGAATCATCAATCACAGGGAAATGGTGGCAGATCTCAATGGGCTCAAAGAGAAAGTGCACGGTCTGAGTGGTGAACAATCCAAGCCCAACTTCAGAGCCGCAGGGGAGGGCATGGAGCCATTCACGTAATGCTTGCTTGGCATAACTGAGACGATCCTCTGGAAACCCTGCTTGATGATAATCCCTGGTGTTCATGCTCTGGGTGATATCGAGAACCACCATGGTGCGAAAGGCTTTCGATGGGAGCCGCCATTCAGGGAGAAATAGGCAAGCTGCAATGAGTAACATGGCGATAACACCATGGATCCCTGACGCTTGACCCTGAAACAAATGAAGACCTCTTTTCATGGCCCCCCTCCGGGGATCGCAGGGATCGTCGCAAAGACACTGCCTTTGTTACCTTGAAAATCATTCTTGGGACGCTCCTTTGGTGGTGGCGTGATGCGATAGGCTAATTCGAGATTAAACCTTGCATCTTGATTGAGAGGATTCATCCTCAAGGCTTCTTTGAGATGATCCTTTGAGGCCGCGAGCAAGGTGTTGATCCGTATGTATTCATTAAGACCATGGGATTTCCAAAGCTTGAAAGCATCGTCTAGATAAAGGGTCCCAAGGTTATAGCGAATGTCCTCCGCTTGCCCGTCCTTAGATCCTTGCAGGGCCAGTCCATAGAGCCTAATCGCATGAAGAGGTTGGTGCTGTTGCTGAAAATCATAGGCTTTTGCAAAGGCCAAAAGGGGGGCTCGATCCGCTAATCCTTCCTCCTCAATGATAGAGGGGGTGGCAATTGACCGATTGATCGAAACGATTGCACCGAGATCCCATAGGGCGTTTGATAAACCCAGTACCGTCACTAATAAAAGGGTCATGATGATCCCTCTTGCGAGGATGAGATTGATCAAGCCTTCCATGCAGTCACCTCAAGGCGTTTTGTGATGACAAGGATCAACAGCATGACCAGAGCCCATTCAAAGCACCATGGACTAAGATCTTTTCGAGGCAGCTTTTCATCGTAAGCCAGTGGCAGATTTTCAAGGCTCTCGACTTCCTCGATGGCTTTTTCCATCGCATTCGGGTTTTCAGCCTCAAATGCCCTATAGGTGACTTCTAAAGATTCAAAGTACTGGTTCAGGAAATATTCAGGGGTCGTTGACTCATTAGGATTTTGGGGTTTTTCTGCGAGAGGTGCGCTGGTTGGATTTCGAAGGTAGATCCAATAGAGCGTGGTCCCAGTTTCCTTAAACGTTTGCTTCAATCGATCCCGCGTTTCTTCATCAATTCGCGCCGCCCCATCAGAGACGAGGAGGATAATTCTGGACCCACGCTGTGGTGTCCCCCTGAAGAAATCGAGGGCCATGGCAAGACCTGGTGCGATATTAGTGACGCCGTGACCTCGCCCTCCAGCAGCCGCAATCGCCGCCTGCACAGCCGTTTTATCGGAGGTGAGTGGCAGGACATAAATAGGCGCAGCAGCAAAGGCCACCATGGCAAAAAGATCGTGTGCCCTTCGATCGACAAATTCAGAGAGGAGCTTCCTCGCCATAGCGCTCTTCGATTCATTCGCTTTGGAGCCAAGATAACGGCCGGTGAAATTCTCGTTCATGCTGCTGCTGCGGTCCAAGAGGAGAACGATGTGGGCTCCGGATCCTAGACGCTCGACAGTCTTCTCTCGCTGATAAGGACCGGCCATGCCCAGCACAATCGAAAGAATAGCCAAAGATCCCGCAAGTCGAATGAAACGATCCATCCACGTTGATAGGGAATCAGAGGGAATCAAGTCCAAGGAAGAGTAGGTGACGGTGGCTGCACCGCGGCGGATAAAAGGGAGAACACTAAGAAGTGTTAGGGGGAGAATGAGGGGTGATAAAAAACCGATCATCTTTGGCGGCCTCGTTCTGCCTCAATGAGGGCTTTTAATAGGCCGTCTAATTGATCTATGGCTTCTGGGTGATGACGCACATCGAAAGAAGGGTCATAAAAAACAGCATCAGACAGGTTAAAAAAATCCTGTAGAGAAGTCTTCACACCCGCAAATTTCAAATTTTGCTCAAAAAAAAGGGACAGATCCTTTTCAAATAGGCTATGTCCATAGGTTTGATTGAGTGCTTTATGGATCAGGCGGACTGCTTTTTCGAGTCCTTCCCGTCGTTGGGGACGTCTTAGGGCTTTTGCGCACGAGCGGCGGATTCCTTGAAAAGGCCGCGACCTTTTTAGATGACGCCAGTGCCTTAGGAGTATGAGACAGAGAGAGGCACTGAAGGCTGAAAGCCACTGAAGGAGATGTTCTAGATCCCTTTGTGTATCCTTGGGCCGTGGAGGATGAGGCGCCCCGATGTCAATTTGTTCTAAGACCGCATCGGCGGGGATCGATGGCTCGATCATCAGGCTTCTCGGCGATGTGTCAAATCCTTGAGGTGGACCCTCTTTATATCGGAAGTGGATAGGCGGAATGATGAGTACTTCTGGTGTTTTGACGCTTTTAAAGATTTGGTAGACCACGTGAAGTTGATGTTCAGTCGGTTCTTTATGATCGATAGGTTCGACCCTGACCTCTCGGATGGATAGTTCCTCATCAATCACACCGATCCCAGGAAGGGATGAAAGATCAAGCTGACCTCCTAGCCCTTTGGGAAGATCGTAGTCAATGGCCACCTCATCTCCGAGATGAACGACCTCACTCGTGCTAGGAGAAGCCTTGTTGAAGGGGGTATCAACCGGTGCCTTCTGACACGCCATCAGGAGAAAAAGCCAAACGAGAGGGAGCGCCGTGCGAATGGATGTCGCGCCCATCATTTCTCAGTTCTCAGCAACCAGGGCTTTGCTGGCGACTTCATAAACATCGCTCGATAGCTCACCGACCGTGACGATACGTTCTAGAGCTTCTCTCATGAAACGTCCACGGATTGAGTCATAGCGTCGCCATCCGGTCATGGCTGCCAGCATCCTTGCGGCGATTTGGGGATTGATGGCATTGAGTGCTAGAACCTTTTCTTCCAAGAACAGATAGCCACGGCCATCGATCGCATGAAAATTAACTGGATTGGATTGACTGAAACCTCCAATAAGGCTTCTCACATGATTGGGCATGTTCATATCAAAAGCCGGATGCTGGGTGAGTCGAATGACGTCATCGAGGGTGCCTTCAAGCTTGCATGTGGCTTGGACGGTAAACCATTTCCCAACCACTAAGTCATCTCCTTGCCATTCTTGGTAGAAGGACTCAAGAGCTGATGATTTATGGGGATGATGGCTATTGACAATGGCCGACAGTGCCGCCATCCGGTCGGTCATGGTTCGGGTGTTGTTGAATTGCTGTAGCGCAAGTTCATGAGCCAGGGTGTCATCCTTTGCTTGGAGATAATCAAGGCAGACATTTTTAAGTCTTCTGCGGCCGATGGTCTTCGCGTCAAATTGATGGAAGGCATCCTCATGAAAACGCTGATAGAGAAGCTGCCATTCGTCATGGAGGGCAATGGAGAGGGCTTTCCTTACAGATTCCCGGCCGTGATGGATGGCGACCGGGTCCATGACCTTGAGGAAGCTGCCGATGTAATCAGTGCTGGGTAGGGTTAATAGCAATGCCTCATAGGAAAGATCCTGCCACTCTTTTCGAGCGACTTCGCTGAAAGCTTCAATCAGGATCGTCAAGACCTTACCATCGACCTCATCAGTGATGGCATTCAGTATGGCCTGAGTGGCTAGCTGCTGTGCGGCATCCCAGCGGTTGAAGAGATCCTCATCATGAGCTAATAAAAACCCAAGGGTCTCTGGGGTTCTAGACTGAAATAACTTGATGGGTGCAGAAAAGTTTCTGAACGCAGAAACCACAGGAGCTTCTGTCAAACCTTTGAAGATGCATGTGGTGACAGGGTCCTTCAACGAAATAATTCGGGTCGTTTGGGGGTAGGGGCCTGATTCTCCTTCAAGCTGAAGTGGGAGTGACTCTCCTGTCTGACCTATCAATCCCAAAGCCATGGGGATCTCGAGAGGGAGTTTGTGTGATTGCCCAGGCGTATCCGGTGATGCTTGCGTGAAGGTCAGCTGGAGTTCACCCTTGGTTTGATCGAAGGTTTCCTCGACATGGACTTCAGGGGTCCCCGCTTGCTCATACCAGCGTCTGAACTGTTTGAGATCTCGGTGATTGGCATCTTCCATCGCTACCACGAAATCCTCACAGGTCACCGCTTCTCCGTCATGACGATCAAAAAAGAGATCCGTTCCCTTTCTGAAGCCTTCGGATCCTAATAGCGTCGCCATCATTCGGACGACTTCAGCCCCTTTCTCATAGACCGTTAAGGTATAAAAGTTATTGATTTCTATGAAGGATTCGGGGCGAACCGGATGCGCCAGGGGCCCGGCATCCTCTTGAAACTGTCGGGTCCTGAGCATGTTGACTTCATCGATCCGTTTCACTGGGCGTGAATGACGATCGGCTGAAAATTCTTGGTCCCGATAAACCGTTAAGCCTTCTTTAAGGCTGAGCTGGAACCAGTCTCTACAGGTGATGCGATTCCCGGTCCAATTATGAAAATACTCGTGACCAATGACGCCTTCAATGTATTCATAATCAGAATCTGTAGCGGTTTCAGGACGGGCAAGTACATATTTCGTATTGAAAATATTAAGACCCTTATTCTCCATGGCCCCCATGTTGAAATGACTGACAGCGACGATCATGTAGAGATCAAGATCATATTCACGGCCAAAGCGGCTTTCATCCCAGCGCATGGCGTTGATTAAAGAGGCCATGGCATGGTGGCATTTATCAATATCTGTCTCTTCAGCAAACACTTGCAAGGTCACATGCCGTCCCGAGGCGGTGGTGTAGTCATCTTGGAGACACGCGAGTTTTCCGGCAACCAGGGCGAAGAGATAAGACGGCTTTCTGAAAGGGTCAACCCAGCGCGCGAAATGACGGCCATCAAGGAGATCGCCGGATGCTTCAAGGTTGCCATTTGAGAGAAGAACGGGGTAATGAGCCTTATCGGCCATCAATGTGGTCGTAAACACGGCCATCACATCAGGGCGATCAGGGTAGTAGGTGATTTTTCGGAAGCCTTGGGCCTCGCATTGCGTGCAAAAGAGTTCGCTGGCGAGATATAAGCCCTCAAGCGCGGTGTTCGCTAAGGGGTTAATCTCAGTCACAACCTCCAGATCGAAGGCGGTATTCGGAACGATCAAGATCATGAGATGATCCTGGGTGATGGTGTAATCATCTGGCATCAATGGAATCCCATTGATCTTGAGTGACCGGAGCGTGAGCTGTTCACCATCGAGTTTAAGTCCTTCTTCTCGTCCGCAATAGGCAGGATTCTTAGAAACCCGAAGTGTCGAAGTGACCAGGGTTGATTGATCGTCCAAGTTAAAGAGGAGATCAACCGTCTCGATGAGAAAAGGAGGCGGAGTATAGTCCTTCCGATAAATGACTCTAGGGGTTTGACGGAGTGTCGACATAGGAATCTTTCTAATGAGGAGGGCGTGTGATGGACCGCCAGGAGAGAACCTCTTGCTTGAGGCGGCTTCATAAGGGATAAGGATACCAATCTCCCGTTAACCTGTGGCCTCATGATGTGACGGATACTTGGGTCCTAGGGAGAAAAAACCTTCTTCTCGCTTTTCTGAGTCGGTGAAGATGGGCCGGGGCCTTCTAGCGACCGCGTTAAGGGTCGACTTAAAGGGCCTAATCCACTAAAATTGAGCTATTTTTCACTCATTCATGGGGGCCAGCCATGGCCGCAGATCCCCCTGTCACTCCAGCAGTTGATAATCACCTTCATGACAGATGACGTTTCCCTGACGGACTCCAAACCCGATTCACTGACCCTCGGACTCCAAGGTTTTTCCTATGGTGACCTTTATCGTCCAGAGCGACTCAAGGACCTCTCGAATCATTTTGACGAGGCCTTAAAGGCCCGTTCCGCCGATCTCTATCGTGAGTTTGAGGCGTATCGTGACGGATTAGGCGAGGGGATGAAGCCTGAGGCCATATCAGACCTTCTGGTCAGGTTAGCCCCTGAACTCAGTCACTTTCTGGCTAAACTATTTGGCGTAGAAGCGGCGAGGGAAGCCCAAGTGGCCTCCATTCAAGAAGATTTTAAGACGGTTTTCGCTTTCAAGAATGAAATCGTTCAAAAAACCGTTAGCCGTTATAAAGGGGAGGATCCTGAGACATTTGATCTTGAAGCTTTGGAGCGCGAATTCGAGACCTTAGTGACCGCGGTGATTGATGAAGAGCGTCTCAAGAAAGATCGTGAAATGGCCATCGCAGGCCTCGCTGTAAGCCTTAAGGCTGCCGTTGATGGCGGCGATGGATCTTTAATCCCCCCCCTTCGTGGCCGTTTGATGGCCGATCTTTCGGCGGCGAACGTTTTTGAATCGCCTCTTAAAGGGGATGACAGCACCTTAGCCCTTTTTCTTCACGAACTCATGGGGCGTTGGGCTTTTGCGTCTTTAAAAGTGGAGTCGTTCAAAAACCGGGTTCAAGGTTGGCTGAGTTTCAAGACCCCGGCTAAGACTGATTTTGCCCATCTGGTCCATCATAGCCACCGCGATATTAATGGCTATGGTGTGTGGAGCGTTCAAGAATCAAGGCACCGACGTCGTGATGGCTTTGCGCTGACTGATCCAAGATTCCCACAACGCCGCGTCCTTTATGAAGTCGATCACTGCATTTATTGCCATGACCGCGATACCGATTCCTGCTCGAAGGGGATGCGAAATAAAAAGGATGGTACCTTTAAAATCAATCCTTTAGGAGTCACCATCACGGGCTGTCCGCTCGAAGAAAAGATCTCCGAAATGCACATGGTCAAACGCCAGGGCGATAATCTAGGTGCGCTGGCCCTCATTACGATCGATAACCCCTTGTGCCCTGGAACGGGTCACAGGATCTGTAATGACTGCATGAAAGGATGTATCTATCAGAAGACCGAACCCGTTAATATTCCTCAAATTGAGACCAATGTCCTGACCGATGTCCTCTTTATGCCTTGGGGCTTCGAAATCTATAGCCTTTTGACCCGTTGGAACCCGCTTAACGTCAAGCGGCCCTATGCGCTTCCTTATAACGGTCGAAATGTTTTAGTCGCTGGAATGGGGCCTGCAGGCTATACCTTGTCACATTACCTTCTCAATGAGGGTTTTGGGGTTGCCGGCATTGATGGTCTGAAGATAGAGCCCTTATCGCCAGAGCTGGTGGGTGATGAACATACACCGCCGAAGCCCATAAAGGACTTCAGGACGCTTTATGAAGCGCTTGATCAGCGGATTATGTTGGGTTTCGGCGGTGTCGCCGAATATGGCATTACTGTCCGCTGGGATAAAAACTTTCTGAAGGTGATCTATCTCAATCTTCTTCGGAGAAACACCTTCAGCATTTATGGGGGTGTCCGCTTTGGCGGTACCTTAACCATCAATGAAGCCTGGGATCTTGGTTTTGATCATATTGCCATTGCCTCAGGTGCCGGCAAACCGACGCTGATCGATCTTAAAAATAATTTGATCCGCGGCATCAGAAAAGCCTCTGATTTTCTAATGGGTCTTCAATTGACCGGGGCGGCAAAAGAATCATCACTTGCCAATATGCAGGTTCGACTCCCAGCAGGTGTGATTGGCGGAGGTCTTACCGCTATTGATACGTGTACAGAAGCACTTGCCTATTATCCAGTTCAAGTTGAAAAGGTCCTTCACCGCTATGAGAAGCTGTGTGCACTCCATGGTGAGGCCCATGTCCGCTCGCTCTATGATCCAGAAGAAACCACGATTCTTGATGAATTTTTAGGTCACGGACGTGCCATACAGGCTGAACGAGCGCGAGCAGAAGATAAGGGCGAAGTGCCGAACTTTCTCCCACTCCTCGAAAGCTGGGGTGGGGTAACGCTTTATTATCGAAAAGGCATTGAGGATTCACCTGCGTATCGACAAAACGCAGAAGAAATCACCGAAGCTCTCGATGAGGGGATACGTCTAGCTCCAGGAATGAACCCCATTGAAGCGATTGAAGATGCCTATGGTCATCTCAAGGCCGTCCGTTTTGAACAATTAGAATTAAACGGTGAGCGCTGGCAAAAGAAGAGCGACCTTGAGGTCCCTCTTCGTTCCCTCTTTGTCGCTGCAGGGACCTCGCCGAATACCATCTATGAATCAGAGCATCCTGAAAGCTTTGTCATGGATAAGAAGTTCTATCAGCGTTACGAGCCTTCGACGGATAGCCCCATGCCGAATCTGGTTGAAGTCAATGATGAGACCCTCGCGAAGGTTGGAAAGCCAGCTCCTTTCACGTCCTATCAACGAAACGGAAAATTCATCACCTTCTATGGCGATAATCATCCCGTTTATGCCGGCAATGTCGTCAAAGCCATGGCCAGCGCAAAGGATGGCTATCCTTACATCGCCCGTCTCTATCAGGAAGAATTAAAAACCCTGAAGCCTGAAGGGCAGGCGGCACGCGATCAAGCCTTTAAGTCCTTCAAAAGAACTCTCGATGAGCAGCTCAAGGCGGAAATCGTTGAAATCAACCGAATCACTTCGACGATTATCGAAGTCATCGTTAAGGCCCCTTTAGCCGCTAAGCATTTCTGCCCCGGTCAGTTCTACCGTGTTCAAAATTTCGAAGCACTGGCACCCATCGTTGAAGGGACGGTCCTAGCTTCAGAAGGACTTGCATTAACTGGCGCCTGGGTGGATAAAGAAAAAGGGCTGATCTCCTTGATCGCGCTTGAAATGGGATCGTCCTCCAGACTTTTGGCCCATTGGCACAAAGGCGATCCTGTGGTTGTTATGGGGGTGACTGGTGCACCCACTGATATCTATGCCGGACAGACTGTGGCACTGATTGGTGGGGGTCTGGGTAACGCTGTCCTCTTTTCGATTGGTAAAGCTTTTCGGTCCGCCGGGAGTCAGATCATTTATTTTGCTGGATATCGGAACCGCGAAGATGTCTTTAAGATCGAGGAGATCGAGGCCGCATCCGATGTCATTGTCTGGGCGGTCGATGATATCGAAGGTAATACCGCCATCGAGCCCACTCGCCCCCAGGATAAAACCTTTGTAGGCAATATCGTGCAGGCTATGGTGGCCTATGCCAAGGGAGAATTAGGCTCGACTACCGTCCACCTTGATGACGTTGATCATATGGTCGTCATTGGCTCCGATAGAATGATGGCGGCAGTCAAAGAGGCTCGGTTTGACCAACTGAAGCCCTATCTCAAACCTCATCATCATGCGATTGGGTCCATCAATTCTCCTATGCAGTGCATGATGAAAGGGGTTTGTGCGCAATGCCTTTGTAAACACATTGACCCAGAGTCTGGAAAGGAATATTTCGTTTATTCCTGTTACAACCAGGATCAGGATCTAGACCGGGTTGATTTCACCAATTTAAGAGCCCGACTCCGTCAAAATTCGGTTCAAGAGAAGCTTTCAGGGCTTTGGCTTGCGCACCTGGTGAATCCTAAATGACCCCTTTCTTTGGGGTCTCATGAGTCGTTCCTGCACCAATATGGACGAAACGGCTGTTTTTTCGGCTAAAAGCATGACATTGGTGCTCAACTCTTTTAGTATTGAATTTGTTGAAACCTTCCGTTGGAACTGGTCTTCAGCAAAGGGGTTTTCCGACAACTGTTTGGCAGCCATTGATTAGGCTTCCAATGGACAACTAAAAAAGAGATGAAAATGAAAAAGATTTCTACTGTAGCAAGCAGCGCAATTCTGGCCCTCATGATTTCTGGCAATGTATTTGCTGCTGAAAATGCTGAAGGCGTGAAGGAGCATTTGGGTCTGACCCTTGAAAAGACCAAAGAAGCCCAAGCTGCTGCGGCTGCTGGCAACAAAGACGAGTGCGTTAAGAGCATCAAGGCTGCCAAGCAGCACTATAAGGAAGTAACCGGTGATGCTGCTGGCAAGCCGCTTCAGGATGCGATTAAGGTTCTGAAAGTTGGTCAGGAAGAATGCGAACAGGGCAACACCCAGAAAGCAGCGACCACGCTGTCCGAAGTGGTTGCAGCGATCGACAAGATCCATGGTCTTATTAACCAGTAAGCACACTGATGGGGGGGCTTAGCCTCTCCTCGAAAAGGCGTCCATTTGGACGCCTTTTTTTATATTCAGATTGACCGGCTACTGCTGAAGCCAATAGGCTTTAAGAAAGTCATCAAAAGACATCTCCTGATGGGCTTCAAGTTCTTCTTGACGCAACAAAGAGGTCTTAACCGTTTGCTCAAATCGATGCCTTATGGGTTCTTCGAGTGGTTCCTTTAGCCAATATTGACGATGTTGGTGGGTGAGGCTTAAGGCGTATTCACTGATCGTCTGTCCTGACTCTTTAAGATGTCGGATAACGGCCTGAGAGGGCGTTAGGGAGGCATCTGCTGCGAGAGGTAACTGCGCTTCTACGGCCCGCCTAAAGGGCTTCAGGATATCCCCGTCATCCATGAGATCCGCTATTTCTAACATTTCACTCAAGATACTGAAGGACCAATCGTTGATCGCTTCAATATGGCCCTGTCGGTTGAGGACAAAATGAGGGCTTCTGGCACAACAGGCAACACTTAAGCTGTTGCGATTGCATTCATCCTTCTCCTCGAGACTTAAGGGGGGGCTTTGGGTGAGGAAACACCATAGAACAAAGACCTCAAGAAACTTCATTTGGACCAAGGTGACGCCTTCAGGAGCCGTGGCCATGAGATCCACCGCACGGAGTTCAAGATAGCGAACCCCTCTTTTTTTGAGGGCTATCGTGGGCTTCTCTCCTGAAAGGGCGACTTGCTTCGGCCTGACAGGGCTGTAGTACTCGTTTTCGATTTGAAGGATATGGGCATTCAGTTGCCGATAGTGCCCATCGACCTTGATGCCGATGGCTTCATAAGGCGGGTATGGCTGATTGATGGCCGCCTCAAGACTGCGGATATAGGCCTCCACGCTATTGAAGGAGATGTCGAGGGTCGTCTGACTATCGTTTCGGTAACCGATATCGCTCATTCTGAGAGAGGTGGCGTTAGGCCAGTAGAGAGTATCGGCATCAAGCGGGGTAAAGCGATTAGTCAGCGCCTCTCGCCCTTCGAAAAACGATCGTGACACTGCAGGGCTATTCCCGAAAAGGTAGATGAGTAGCCAGCCATAACGATGGACATTGCGGACAACCCCAAAGTAGACGTCTGATCGGTAATCGATCAGCTCAAGGGGTGATTGTTCGATCTCGTGGAGGATAGGCCATAGCGCTTCATTCAAGGAATAATTGAAATGAAGACCGGCAATCGACTGCATCGTCCTACCGTAGCGATAGCTCAGTCCTCGCCGATAGATGTGTTTCATCATGCCGATGTTGGAGCTGCCATAGCGAGCGATGGGTATACTGCTATCGCCATGGAGCCCAATGGGCATCGAGGTCGCAAGAAGCGATTCATCCCCAAGATGTTGATAGACGAAGCGGTGGATGTTGCCTAAAGACGTTAATGCTTCCTCTGCCGTTGCGAAGGCGGGTGTGATCAACTCTAAGAGGGCTTCAGAATAATCGGTGGTGATTTCTGGGTGGGTTAATGCCGACCCGAGGGCCTTGGGGTGGGGGGTTGTTGCAATTTGACCCTGAGGGCTCAGCCGAAGGCTTTCTTTTTCAAGTCCTTTCAGGCCACCTAAGGAAGAAGAAAGCGTCAGCCAAAAGGGAAAAGGGTTCGACTCACCAACTAAATAGAACCCATTTGTTGATATTCATCCCTTTCATATTGTCACTTTGTCGAACCTCAAGATTGCCATCGCCATCTTGATCGGTGAAGACGTAAGGAAAGCCAAAAGCAGGCGTAATACGGACCATCACAACCCGATTATCGATTCTATACTCTTCAATGGTTTCATCCCCGCGCCGAATAATGGTGACGTCAGGCTCCATCGGCTTACCGCTTTCCACGGGAGCCGGCAGGTCTGGCTGATCTTGAATGGGGATCAGTGCTTCCTCAGCGGCAAAGCCAGGCATCAGGGTAATCGAGAGTATGAGTGCCGTTAGGAGCCGATTCATGGGAATAGCCGATGGTTCATCACAATTGACCCCACAGTGTATCAAATTGTGGCTTCTTGCCCTAGAGAGAATGAGCGTGAAGATCGATCTAAGGTCCCTCGCCTCTGATCAGGGTCTTAAGAGGTGATTTCTTGTTCGCGTTCGGTCCGATTAGAATGTTTGATCTAAGGACCGCGCAAACGCCGGGTTGGCCATAGGAAAGAACCTCTGGGGCTTTCAATAACGCCAGTTCTTCTCCGTCTCCAAGGATCATAACTACCTATTTCTACATGGACGATCAGCAACTCCTTCGTTACAGCAGGCATCTTCTTCTGCCAGACATTGATATCGAGGGGCAGGAGCGGTTGATGGCTGCCACGGCTTTAATCGTTGGCTTAGGCGGGCTAGGCTCCCCAGCGGCGATGTATCTTGCCAGCAGCGGTATCGGTCGTTTGGTCATCAATGACTATGATCGTGTCGATCCCAGCAATCTCCAAAGGCAAATACTCTATGGCTTTGAGGATATTGGCCAGTTAAAAACCACCTCAGCGGCAAACAGGCTGCGATCTCTCAATAGAGATCTTCAATTGGACCTGAGGGATGAACAGCTGACCGATGACACTTTATCGGCTCTCATTGAAGAGGTCGACATCGTCCTTGATTGTTCGGACAATATGGCGACGAGGCACCGAATTAATCGGGCTTGTTTCAAGCATCGCAAGCCATTAGTCTCCGGGGCGGTCATTCGGTTTGAGGGCCAATTTGTTGCATTTCGGCCCGGCATTGGCGACAGCCCCTGTTACAATTGCCTTTATGAGGACAACGGGGAACTTCAGGATTCATGCAGTCAATCTGGTGTGATTGCCCCGCTTCCTGGGATCATTGGGGGCATGCAGGCGCTTGAGGCGATCAAGATCCTGGCGATGAAAAACTACATTCTCCCTCAAAGTCTTTTGCTGTTGGATGCAAAAACCCTGGAAGTTCAGCGCCTCAAATTGAATAGAAATCCGGGTTGTCCGACCTGTGGCACCGATTTCTCGATAAAGGCTTAAGGGGTTTTACCCGACCTTTTTTTGACCATTCACTTATTGATCGAGAGACGAAGATGACTGAGGAAGCCCCTCCATCAAACCCGAATCCCTCAGCATCCGGTTCTTTGAGTAAGATGCGCCGGAAGGCGGTCATTTGGATCTCGATTGCACTGGTGATTCTCTTCTGGGACGAAGTCTTCGAGATCACTGTCCACGTTCTTCATATCATCATCGAATATCTGGAATTAGCTATCGAGGAGCTCATCATCATGATCTTCCATGTGGAAGAACATGAATCTCAGATGTTCACCGCGTGGATCGGCCTTGGCTCCTTTATTGCCATTGGCGTCATCGGTTATTTAAGATTGGTCCGCTTTATTCATCGTGAATTTAGAAGCTGGGGCTATTTTTGGATCTGGATCAAAGTCCATTTTCAGGAGAATTGGATCCCTGTTAGTCTGATCCTGCTGCTTTATTTTGCCTCTCTATTTCTAATTTAATTAGGCTGTTATCCCCTCTAGAACGGAGCACTGTAAGTCACCATGGCTAATTACAAAAAATACATCTGCGCAGCTTGTGGCTGGGTTTATGACGAAGAATTGGGTGATCCAGATTCAGGACTGGCCCCTGGAACCCGCTACGAAGATATTCCAGATGACTGGATGTGCCCCGAATGCGGGGTCGATAAGACTTATTTCGATCTTCTGACGTAATGCAGGCGCCTCTTTTTTGAAGGAGGCGCTAATCCTTATCCTCAGAGCACCGCTGGCCCCATAGGATGTCCTTGCGGATGAACACCAAGAAAGGGGGCCATCAATGTGATGATCTCTTTTTGCTCCTGGTGTATCCAGCGCCTGCGATCCCTATCATCAACATCATGAATAATCTCGCCCAGGTACCAAGGGTTGGAATGGGTGCGGGTGATGGCTGTGGGGTCACCAGCGTGATGTCGGTGACTGCCGCATCGTAGGCATTATCTTTATACGCGCTCACCACGCCGCCGTAAGCGATGGTAGGGCCATTCAAAGGTGTCCCGCTGATCACCCCGGTTTGGGGATTGACCGTCAGCCCAAGGGGAAGGTTGCCGTAGAGGAAGTCAAAGGTCGCACCCGATAACCCTTGCGTGATGGGAGCGAGGGTAAAGGGGATGCCGATCGTCGCTATCGCGTGAGGATAGCTGAGCGTGGTGCTTCGCTCCTTCACCGTGATGGTTACGGTATTCGATATCACCGCACTATAAACGCTGGTTTGCGCCTGACTTGCCGTGACGGTGCAAGTACCAACCTGGGTCCCGATGAGTTGGTTAGCGTTGATATAACAACGTCCTGTCCCACTGACCCCGTAACTCACGGGTCCACTCACAATGCCACCTGTCGTGCTGAGTGTTGAGGTTCCATCGAAACCAATCGTAGTCGGTGACGCCGTCAGTATCAAAGGAGGACTGGTGGCTCGAAGGATCGTCACCAAGACCGGAAGCGAGGTCGCATCTGCGTACTGGCCGTTGGTCCCTCCTTTGAAGGCCGTCACCTGACAGGATCCTTCGCCTGTGGCGGTCAAGTGGTGGATCCAACCGTCAGCGTTAGTGCCGCTTGTTGACCTATAGCGACACCCACGGCCACTTGATTAGAAGTGATCGCCTCATAGTTAGTATTCCCTGCCTCAGACGCTGAGACGATACAAGTGCCGCTAGTGTTGCCTGTTAAGACATTATTAGTTAGGCCGCAGGGGCCACTCAGGAGGCTGTAATTCACCGTTGAGCCGATGATACCCCCAGTGACCGACAGGGTGGTTGAGGTCGCGGACTGAATATTGGTGGATGCAGCGACCAACGTCAGGGCGGCCGGTTGAGCCTTCACAATGGTGATCGTTTGAGTGACCGTGGGTGCAGGGCTGTAATTTGCATTCCCAGATTGATTGGCCGCGATGAGGCAGGTTCCCCCACTTAATATGGTGACAACGCCCGTGTTCGCATTGACTGAACAGGTGCTTGAAGAGGTGCTGTAGGTCACAGGAAGACCGGAGCTGGCACTTGCAAAGACATTAAAGCTGCCACTGGGACTATACGTTGGGGTTGGCACCGGTCCAAAAGTAATTGATTGCGCTGCCTGAGTGACACTGATCGACACCGTGGCCAGAGCGGCGCCAGAGGCGCCGCCCTCGGCCCGGACGGTGTAGCTGGTTAAGGCTTGTACCGTCGTTGCTGTTCCAAAAATCGCCCCGTTGACTTGATTCATGGTCAATCCACTTGGAAGCGGAGGGGTGATCCCATAAATCGTTGGGGTGAAATTGGTCGCGGTATAGGGCGTGGTCTGAGTGATCGGGGTTCCAACTGTGGCGCTGATCGTTTGTGTCGAAGGAGCAATCGATGGGATACCCACCGTGGCCAGACCTTGAGGACCCGTGTAAGAGGGTGTCACGAGGTTATTTTGAGCGGCGATTGAGAACTCGTAGAGACTACCGGGGATGAGGCCATTGATGGTGGTTGTGGTTCCGGTGCCGGTGAAAGGCCATGTGATCCAGCTGCTGGTCCCTTGCAGGCGATATTGCACTTGATACCCAGTGGCTCCCGCGATAGGTGACCAGTTGAGAATAGCGCTTGCCAAACCTGGTGCGGCCGTGACTTGAGGGGCATCATAAGTCGGGATGACGGTGTATGGAGTGACGACACCAGCGGTCGTTCCACTTGAATTGCTTGCATCCACGTTACAGTAATAGCTTGCCCCCGCGATGGCGCCGGTGAGGACGAGAGGGGAAGCGGAGCCCGTTAAGGCAACGACGGAATTTGGCGTCACAGAGCTTGAAAAGCAGGCCGCGGTATAGCTGATAGGACCGGACCCTGTTGACGGAGTGAATCCTACCGTCACGGATGAAATTCCAGGAGTCGCCGTGATATTACCGGGTGCAGTTGGTCCAGATCCCGCTGGCTGGGGAAGGGTACTGGTCTGAACCGTACCAAGTTGCCCTGGACCCCTCGCATTGACTGCGGTCACCCCGAATTCATAATTGGTCGAGGAATTTAAGCCCGAAAGGGTCGTTGAGGTTCCAGTCCCTGAAAATGGAACCGATTGCCACGTTCCTCCTGGAAGTCGGTACTTGATTTGATAGCCGGTGATCGGGGAGCCATTATCTTGTGGAACGGTCCAACTGAGTTGGACACTTTGGGTGGATGGCACTGCCGATACCACCGGCGCCAGTGGAACCCCAATGACCAAGGTGATGGAATCGGTGGGGTGGCCTACTCCCCCATCGGTCAACCACGTATAGATCCCTGGTGTCAGCCCTAATGCCGCGATGGTTTTTCCTGGGTATACATTTGTGATCTGGGTGATGTTGAATACTTGCGACAAGTTGTCAAGAAACAATCGGCCCTCAGCCCCCCGAATAGCGATGGTTTGTTCGCGTCCACGATATCCAGAATAGTAGGTAGCCACATCAGATCCAAAGCTTGTGGGTCCGGTAATCCGATAAAAGTCGCCCTGATTTCCCGCGCCATTTTGAGGGCCAACCTGAAGAGAGCCTTGACTCGGCAGCATACCGGCATCACCCCCCGGTGAGTTTTCAAAACTCAGTCTGGCGAAATACAAGGCGTTACTGTTCATCTTGCCCGAGACATTAACCGTGGTGTTTCCACCCGTATCATCAATGTTGACCGATAACGCACCCTCTGCTGCGGTCAAAGCTAGAAAAAATAGCGCGACAAACGTGAGGACGTTGGTGATTGAAGTTCTGGCTGTCATTCTGAGATCCACATCATGATGAGCAGAGCAAGGATGGGTGGCTGAAGAAAAACTAAGATGATCACACTAGCAGAAGGGGTAACGAAACCATACTTTTTATAACGTTTTTTTATCCCCCTTGCCGCCAAGCGATCAGGAGGTCATCGAAGGTCTCCAACGTCCAGGGGATTTCTCTTAAACCCTTGGAACCATTCTTTGGAGGAGGGGAGCAAGTTCTTGGTTGATGTCATCACCGCCCTTGGGACCCTCGAGTCTTCCCAAGAGGGTTAAGCCTTGGTGGATGTGGTTTTGCCGATCTATTTCAAATCTTTCGAGCACCGGGATCATCGAATCCCCTGCCATGTGAAGGCCAGATCGGACTCCGCTTCGAAGGCCTTTGAGAGCAGAGGCTTCAATCGATGGTTTCAGCCGGGTGAAAAGAAACCAAGGTAAAAGCCAGGCCAAACCAATGAGAAGGAGGCTATGGATGGCAAAGTCTGAACCTAAATAGTCTAGGTGATGAAGTGCGCTGTCATAATAACCCTTCACGACTTGATAAGACGCCCAAGCAATCGCAAGGACCGGCAGCAAGATACTCATCGCGGAGGCCAGCTTCATCAATCCTCGCTGAGTCTTATTGCCGGGTTCAGCTAAGGCCTGCCTGAGCATCAATTGGCCTTGCCGGAGGACGGTTTTAGACGTCTCTTGTGGCCAGTGTTCTAAAAGCTGCCTCGCCGGTAAAAGAGGCATCCCGGCTTCCCCTAAGCGGACTAAAAGTTGGGTCACCGCATCTTCGGTTCGGCCTTCTGCCCACTCGTCCCAGAGGAGAGGCTTTTCGGATGTAGGCTTTACGCTTTCTTGATCGGCATGATGAGTCAGATCCATCGATCGCCCTATGGGTTGGGCTTCGCGTCCGGTGTAAAGGCTCACCAAGGCGCGCATCGGCCACTCAAGACCGATCATTAAATCGTGAACAGTGTCGCTCCAGATCGAGCTCCACATGTTTTCATAACGGCTGGCATCAGAGGACTCGGGGCCTAAGCGTTCCACAAGGGTCTTCACCGCCTCTCTAGCGGTTTCAAACTTCATCAACTCCGCTCTTGATTCCAGTTGGACCAGCAGATGCTGATGGGAAATTTCTTTTAAAATCCCTTCAAGCGTTGAGAACTGATCAGGGACCGGGAAGGAGGCGGGATCTTTACAGATGGTGGTCAGGACGATGGGATCTTCAAATCCCGTTTTCGCCAACAGCTTTTTAAAGTCATCAAGCTGTACGTCCTCACCCCGATCAAACTGGTTAAGAACGAATATCCAGGCATGATCTCCGCCACCCTCCTTCAAAAGCCGCCAACCTTTATCATCCCGATAACGCTCAGGGCTCACTACGTAGATAAGAACATCAATCTGTGGCAGCCAATCGAGGACCAATTGCCGATTGTTTTGATCAACACTGTCAATATCAGGCATGTCGACCCAGACCACTTGCCTGAGATCATCGTGGTAATGACGTCCCATCCGGATTTGGTCCAAAGGGACGTCATTGGGTAAGGCCCTAAAGTGAATCGATTCATGTGCGTAGAGGGAGACTTCCTGCGAAGTCGGTCGCTCTACCCCGGTTTTTGCAATCGATTCACCCGCAAGTCGGTTTAAAAGACTGCTTTTGCCAACGCCGGTGCCCCCAAAAAAAGCCGCAATCAACGGGCGATGGGATCCTGGATCAAAGAGGGTCGCTGGCGATCGCACCTCTAGCCCTTCGAGGATCTCAAGATCTGATGGCTTAAACCACTGTTGATCAACCGCTCTATGGGCCCACGATCTGGCGTCCGTCAAAACATCATCGAGCCTTCCTGAATGCATCAGAGAAGCTCCTTAATGGAGGTCAGCGTCTCAGGCGAAATCCCGATTCGAAGTGATGGATCCATCTCCAAAGGGAGAGATTTCAAAGGGTTGATAATCGACTCTTTGAAAAGACGACGAACGGCTTCGAGTTGACGCTGCTGAAGCTGGGTCTGGGCTCGGTTCATGTAATGACCAAGCGCCCCCTCTGCCAAGATGCTGGTGAGGGAGAGCATGGCTGGGGCAATGACGAAATCTTGTACCCCGATACCACCCGTATGGAGCGCGACGGCCAATGCAGCGGCATCGGTGCTTACCCGCGTGGCTCTTAAGGTATTGAGGACGACCGGATGTTCCTGAAGATGTTCATAAAGTCCGCGTGCGGTTTGATCAATTTCAGGTTGGAAATCCGTTGCATAAGCCTTGCTGGCTGTCTCAAAGGCGTTAAGTATCTCGGGTCTTTGGCTGACTAAACGCATCCTCATATTGTCCCACCAACGCTGCTCTAAGGGATCTTGGGTGCTGGCTAAGAGCACGCTTTCGCTGATCTCTATCATGGCATGCTGTGCCAGTTGATTCAGCATCAGTACTTCAGATCCCTCTGAATCACTCCCCATTCCGCTGGCCAGGCGGCCCATCTTAGAAAGCTGCTTCACCGGCCATGTCACGACGCTTCGCGCCGCCACCAAGGCGCCGCCAAGACCTGGAATTTCAAGCAGTGTGAGAAGTTCTGCTAAGGCTCTTTGGAACGTTTCATAATGATTAGGATGGTTCAAATAGTCGCGCTGATAGCGATCGATGGCATCCTTTTGAATCCGATCCAGGCGCTCCTGCCACTGCGTTTCAAAGCCATGCTCTAAGAGGATGGGTGCAGTCCATGAGGTCCAGTGTGATTTGATCAGTCTTAAGGTGGGGCATCTGGATCTGTTTTGTTAATGATGAGGGTGGTTGGTTGTCCTAAAGGCTCAATCAACTTTAGAAATTCCCAGACCGAAAGGTCACCGTATTTATCTTTACTGAGTGTGATCAGGAGGAGATCAGAGAGGGCGGCGACCCTCAGAACCGCGTGTTGATAGCGCGTTGAATCAACTGAATCAAAGTCCGGGGTGTCCCATAACACGACATCATTCAAGGATGTTCCCAAAGAGGAGAGTGATTCCAGTGAGAACGCATGGAGATCGTTGGCACTTAAAGAGGATCTTGGGATTCTTTGGTAGCCCTTGAAATAACCGGTAATGGCCTCTTCTGAGAGCGGTGAAGGCCCGAAGGCAAATCCTTGTGGGTGAACGGTATAGCCTGCAAGAGGACTGGCTGTCGCTACCGATTCTCCTACGAGCCAATTGATCATCGTACTTTTACCGGCTTGGGTGGGTCCAATGACGGTAATGTGTCGATAATGATCTTTAGACGATTCTTTGAGTAGGCTTTTCTCAATATGGGCTTCAGCGAGATCGAGCGATGGGAGCAGGGCTTCAAGATTCATCGACAAAGTGCCGGTGCTTCTCGAATCAAGACCCATCATGGCTTGATAGCGTTGCTTGAGGGTTCGAATGAAATGTAACAGCGTGAGATCTGTACCCTCGGTGTTAGGGGATACCACCAGAGCATTACGAAGAGACTTGATCATGGCCTTGGTTACACGCTCTTAAGCCTAAGTGTCTTTACGATCCAAATGGCCCCAAATGGCACCAAAAAACCCACCACGGTCACCACGATCAATAGATGTCCAAGCTCGGCATAATTGGCCGGAAGTGTGATGAGGCCACTGACAGGATCTTGTACCTCACGAGTGACGACATACGCTTTATTGAGGTATTTAGTGAGCAGCTGGCTCAGTGCTAGAGAAAGATTGGTGAAAGAAGCCATGATGGCGAAATAGGTGGCTTTGAGATGCGCCGGTGCTGAATGAGCGATCCATGCGAGCATCGGAACCATTGCGATATGCCCAAGGGGAGATTCTAAGGCCGTATCGATGACGGCGATAAAACGCGCATCAACAAGACCACCGGTCAAAGCCGCCGTCCATTGGTGGAGGCCATAGTACATCCCGATCGTCGGCAACGAGAGGAGGGTTGAAATCAAGGTCAAAATCGCAACAACACTCGCAATAGAGCGTTCTGCCATAAAACGGCGAAAGAGAAAGAGCCCTAAAAGGCTCAGCACACTACCGATCAGTGACAGCTTCGCCATAAAGGATTGATCGAAACCCAAGACATCAATCATCCACCAACTCGAACCAGGGCCCGAGGTTGGAACCGCCCTAAAAAAGAAGATGAGTATGGCCGTTCCCAGAAGAACGGCTCTTGCTTCTGATTGCATCTCGCGGGTCAATCGATGCATCAAGGTCACAATCACGATGAGTGAGAGGATGAAAATCACTTCCTGACCGTAACTAAATTGAGCGATGCCCACCCCGATGGAAATCAGTCCAAACGAAATGCCTCCAAAGAGTATCCACCAATTGGGCGTTGTGATTGGGCGAGCCTCATGCGTCAGATGATCGATTTCATGGCGGGTATACCCGAGCTTCACCAGCGAAACCTTGTAGCGGTGTTTCAGAATGACGGCAAGAACCACCCCACAACATGAAATAAGGGGGATCACCAAGGCCATCAGGTACAGCTGTCGATAAATCATGACCTTGTCGGCCTCGTTCATCTGTTCTACGCCTTCGAACATTAAGACATTTACGAGGGCGACCCCGAGGGTGCCCACGATAATGGCGACGCGGCCCAAGGTCTGCATGGTGGCATGCATCAGGCGTTGCTGAGATTCAGAGAGGATACGGCCGTCTTCATCTGTCGCAGGGACGGCTTCAACGGTCATCGCATCCGCCACGACATCTTGAATAACATAACCCACAGGGGCCAGGATCACGCTCATTACATACCATTGACCAGCTGGGAGTATGGCCTCCATCGCCCCTCGATCGGTCAGAAGGCCCAGCATAATAAGGAGGCTCAAAGCGATCAATGAAGCACCAAGGAAGACCAAGGCGCCCTTGTATTTCCAGATGAGGTCCACCAAATGCCCAACGGGCAGCTTCAAGGTCCATGGGAGCATCGCCCAAAACGCAAGACCAGCAAGAAACTCTGCTGAAAGCCCTAAATATTCTTTAACAAAGAACGTTCCAACAATCGCCGTTAAACCGGAGATGCCGGCGGCAAGATAAACCATCAGAGGGGGGAGATAGCTTAGCCTGAGCTCCCTGCCGAGTTCTAAAAAATGACGATCAATCCAACTCAATAAGCTACCCATCGCTGATAGCTTCTGGGGTTTGTGAGGTGACAGCATGAGCTAACTTAAAGGAATGTGGAATAAAAGATGATTCTACCGGAAGGGTGAAGAAAGGCGCTTCTTAATCCTATCAATCTCGGGACCAACGGCGTCCAAGGCGGATGGCCGGTTGCTCAATCAGCCAATAGCCTATCTTTCCTAGGACTAAACTTGAGATCAGCGCTGTGATCAGAATGAAGAGGAGCTTTTCGTTTGGCGTTCTCCATTGTCCTTGATTCAAAAGAAGGATGGCGACATTGATACAAAGGACATGATAGAGGTAGATGCTATAGGACACCTCCCCATACATCTCTAAGACATTCTTTAAGACTTGTGGGAGAGGAGGCGCCTTAAAGTGAAGGGCAATCGCTACCATGACGAGTGCGGTCAATCCATAGTGGCTAAAGGGACTGAGGCCTAAATGATGAATGCCTCGAGGCAAAAGATCCGCTTCATCGAAGGCAATAAATACAAACACGATGATGATGAGGAGAGTGCCGCCATAAGCATTCAAGGCCCTCTTTGTTTGATCCCATGAGGCGGCCAGCAATACTCCACCAAAGAAAGTCCAGCCAAGGGCGAACACTTCATCTCGATTGATCGATAAGTTCAGCCACTGATGGATACCCACAAGGGTCGCTCCAAATAAGATCGGTATAAACCGATTCGTGAAAGGCCCTCGCATCAAGAAGAGCGCGAAAGGCAACAAAAGGTAATACTGGAATTCAACCGGCAAGGTCCAATAGGCCATGTTAAAGAGGTTCCGGGGACCTGTGATGTTATAAGTTAAGGACAGGTAGCGAAGCACATCCTCAAGGGAATAGGGGTTAACGAATCCGACCACCCAGGGCCTTTGATCATCAAGATGATCGTGTTGGAAGAGGGTGATGAATAGGAGATAGACCGCCAAGGAAACGGCAAAGGCGGGCCAAATGCGCATCCAGCGTCTGAGGTAAAAAGACCAGAACGCCCTTAAACCTTTCAAGCGATGATGAGTGCTTAAGGTTAAGGTGCAGCCGCTTAAAACAAAAAAGAGGCACACCCCAAAATCGCCAAGATCAAAAAGTCTGACCAAGAGGAGTGTCGGTTCCCCATCGCCAGGGTAATATGAGACTTCGGCAGCCCTTAGGGCATGTGATACCACGACCAGAAAAGCCGCAAAGGCACGTAGCCAGGTCAAAGGGGCGAGATGAGTCATCGTTTGGACCTACGGCACGGGATGCTATAGAGGATTTTGAGACCATTTTCGGCTGGATCTTGCACGTTTTTGTAGAATCAAGAGTTAGAGGGACCTTCCATCTATCGTGTTCATCATTCTAAGGTAAACCTGTGGCTATCTATCCTCTTCTGATCGTTCTAATGCTCTTCCTTCAGCCCCTAAAGGTGATGGCCACTAATTGGGATGCAAAGATTGACAATAGCAACACACCCATCAGCGACGCTGAAGTCCAAGCCGCTTTGAGTCAGGGCCTTTCAGAGGGCTTTGCCAAGGTTTTTTCAGGGAAGGTGTATGGCATCCATGTTCTCCTTGATACCCATCGGCTCGAAGAACAAAAAGGGAGCGTGGTCTATGTAGCCTTGGGGCTTTCAAGACGCGTTCAAAAAGTGGCGCTTGAAATTCCCTCCGGACGCTGGAGTGACCTTTTATTTCTGCCGGATGACATGGAGATTGAGGCGCGCCAAATCATGGTCCAACAGAAGTTGGTGGCAACCGCGGGTCAGTTTGGACGCGTGATGCAGCAGAATCGATCGGTTATCGAGAAAGCCATCGCCTCAAGGCCCAATGCTGGAAACGAATGGACCGAGTGGCCGGATTATGTCCCTTTACCAAAGGTATCAGAGCCTGGTGATCCTGTCTCAATCAAGGCCCCGCCCTCGCCGCCAAGCGACTCTAGCCCAGCACCGCCATAGTGGTGCTCAGGCTCCAGAAGGACGGAGCCTTTTGACATCTATTCGCCGTCTGGACCTGATCCAATTCGGTGGACCGTCAGGTCGGCCCCGGTAAATTCTTCTTCAGGATCGAGACGGAGCCCCACCCATTGTCGAAGGAGGCCATAAACCAGAAATCCGCCGACTAAAGCAATGAGGACGGCGGCCGAAGTCCCAATCAGCTGTGACCAGAAAGAAATCTTGCCAAGCCCTCCGAGTGCCTCAAGACCGAAAACACCGGCCATAATGCCGCCGAGTGCCCCGCAAAGCCCATGAAGCGGCCATACACCCAGCACATCGTCGATTTTCCATCGATTTTGAGTCAAGGTGAAAAGCTTCACGAAAAGCCCCCCCGCCAGGAGGCCTAAGACGAGGGCGCCCAGCGGATGCATGACATCAGAACCTGCACAGACAGCGACTAGACCCGCGAGGGGTCCATTGTGGACAAATCCGGGATCATTTTTACCCACAACCAGCGCAGACAGTGTGCCGCCAACCATGGCCATCAGTGAATTAACAGCCACAAGGCCGCTGATACCGCTTAGGGTTTGGGCCGACATCACGTTAAAGCCGAACCAGCCCACCGTCAGTATCCAGGCCCCAAGGGCCAGAAAGGGGATACTGGAAGGAGGGTGCGCTGCAACCCCGCCGTTTCGGTGATAACGGTCCCTCCGTGGGCCCATTAAAAGGACCGCACTCAAGGCAATCCATCCCCCCATGGCATGCACGACAACGGACCCCGCAAAGTCATGAAACGGTGAACCGAAGGTCGTCTCGAGAAGTGTTTGAAGCCCGAAGTTGTTATTCCAGGCGATGCCCTCAAAGAAAGGATAGATAAAACCCACCAGCAAGAAGGTGGCGGCCATTTGGGGGTTGAACCTTGCGCGCTCTGCAATCCCGCCTGACACAATCGCTGGAATAGCCGCTGCAAAGGTCAACAAAAAGAAGAATTTGACTAGGGCGTAACCATTGAGTGCAATCAGAGACTGGGCTCCTTTAAAAAAGTGCACTCCGTAGGCAAGATAGTAGCCAATAAAGAAATAGGCGATCGTTGATATCGCGAAATCAACGAGGATCTTGACCAGCGCGTTGATCTGGTTTTTACGGCGAACAGTGCCCAGTTCAAGAAATGCAAAACCGGCGTGCATGGCCAGCACCATGATGGCCCCTAAGAGGACAAAGAGAACGTCCTGGCTTTTATTGATGTCTTCCATGAAGGTTTACCCTATGCTGATGAAAAATAGCACCAATATAAAGCAAATTACGTACCAGTTTGGTGAGCCCGGATGAGTGGGCACTCCACCGGTGCAGATCGCGCGTCATGATTTCATGACGTCTCAATCTAGTGCGACATGACGAAGATTTGCACCAAAGGGTGGCGGGGCTGGCCGATACGCATTAAAAAACCCCGGTCAGCCAAGGGGGCTGCCGGGGTTCATCGGGGATAAGCCCATTTATTTTTTGGTGACTTTGCTGATGAGAGTCATTAAAAGGCCTAAAACCTTATCGAAGATGGACTTCGATGACGTCAGCAAATGCTGGATGACTTCTTCCTGAGTCATCCCATCGAATCGGCGACGATAGTAGGTGATGGCAAAGGGAGTGCCAATCCCCCCCAAGATCAGCCCCAAGAGGAACGTGGCATTGGACCCACCACTCTTGGTTGAATTGGCTGATGCAGCCATTCCTGCTGAACCGCCGGCCGGCAGGGAAACTTTCACCGAATCCGTCACTTTAGGGCCGTAGTCATCTGGAATCGCAAAATCGGTCAACCCTGGAATGCTTGGAAAGGGGGTCGATCCTTTTCCAACAATCAACTGTCCCTTCATGCCCTTTTCCATGTGTTGGGCGATATCACAGTGGACCAAATAGGTTTTATCTTCTGAAGGGAGAATCAGTGTCCCAGTGATTTTGGCAGGACCTGTCATTTCAAGATGGAACATTCCCTTGTCATAAATGAATTTAGGGAGGCCATGCATCATCCATTGATGGCGTATGTGGTCTTCATTAATAAACGTGACGGTCAATCTTGAGCACGGCTTGACCCGCCATTCGTGCTGGTCAAAACCGAACATGGTCCCAGGGAAATCCTTGGTGTACTTGTGGCCGGCCCGAACAGTAATGCTGGCCTCCTCGCTGATGCGAGGGCAACCCGGGGGGAGAGTATCCTTATTCATCCCCATCACCATGCCGCCGTCCATATCCATGAGGTGTCCACCGCCATGGTTCATCAGCATGTTGTGGTCAACTATTTGGTCGGACTGCTCAGCGCCAATCACCAGGCTGGAGGCCCCCATCAGGATGGCTCCTAACAAGGAGTAAGTGTATCTAGCCATGTGTATCTATCGCCTCACTGCTTAAATTTCGAAAGGAGCGGCAATTCCTTGACCAGTGCGAGTAGGCGTTCGCGATGCTGATAGAGGAAGTAGGCGATGATACCGGCCAGAAGACCCATGAAAAGGCCTCCAAAAGAATCATCACTGCTGCTAGCGGCGACGGTTGAGGGGCTTCCTGCGGGTTGAGCGCTAGGTGGAATGAGTTCGTTCCCCGAATTGACTCCAGGTTTTGTATCCATGGTGCCCTGAGGCGCTCCGAGGCTGCCATCCGCCATATGGTCCTGCCAAACCGGGAGCTTTCTCTCCCAGTACTCTTTAGTGAAATAGGGCTTAAGATCCATGCCATGGCTTTTCGGCGTGCCATTCTCATCGACATAGTCTTTATAGGCGACCAGGCTGATGCTGCCGCCTTCGCCCATCCCATTCGTAGTAAAGGCCTTTTCAGTATGGTCATGGAACATCCAAAGTCCGGAGCCATAACTGTGGAGACCGTCATCCGTTGTATCGAGTGCGAGATCGAGCCGTTGAGCCGGCGCAATGCTATAAACATCTCGCGTGACTTGAGCCTGAACATTTTGCTGAACGCCATCGTAGTGCGTTTCGGTTCCCTTATGCCCATGAATATGGAGAGCAAGCGCTTCGTTATGGCCGTTTAGAATCCGAATCTTGGTCTTTTCATTAGGACTCACTGTGATCAGTGATTCCCTGAGGGTATAGGGGAAGGCGCGCCCATTCAGCAAGAAGTAATCATCGGTGGATTCCGTCATGTCATATTCTTGGTTCATCTTTTTAGCAACCAAGCGGACATCATTGGCAGATTGGGGGATCTGATGCAGTTCCTTGTCCACCGACTGATAGTGGAGGTCGTATTCCTGTTTGTACTTTTCAAGCACCGCGACGCTTGGGTGACGGACTTGACCCGCGCCGACATTGAAGACCTGTGGCCAGTTGTTGGGCCTGTTTTCTTCAATAATAAACATGCCGGCAAGCCCCATGGCGATATGGGTATGGGGCTGGACATGGCAGTGGTAATACATCGTCCCTGGCTGCCTGGGTCGAATCACATAAGTTTTACTGGTCCCAGGCATGATGTCCTTTTCACTGGTCTGACCGACCCCGTCATTGCCTTCACCCGCATGGTCCATAAAAGGATGATCAACACCATGAAGGTGGATTGAATGCGGGAAATAATGTGAATTCTCGACGACCAGCCAGACGACATCACCTTGTTCAACACGGATCGGTGGGGACGGCATTCTCAAAAGGGGGTTCGCTTCACCGCTTGCAAAGCTACGGGTCGACATGTCGCGGCTTTTTGGGGTGAAGACCCAGAAACTGGGCTGAATACCTGGAGCGATATCAAAGGTAGGGACGACACCCGGGAAATCAGGTGAATGCCCATTGACTTCCATGATTTCAAGCTTGATGACGTAGTGATCTGGGTCGCCGTCCTTATCAATATCATTCGATAGGGTCAACGTATCCGCAGCCACATTGGAGGTATCCATGAGCGTTTCCATGGAAATATTGTTGGTCCCTTTGACGAATGCCGCGATGTCATTCGGGTTGTCAGGGTTACAGGAACGCGATTCCTGCATGGTCACACCCTCTACCACTTGTGCCTGACGCCATTCGGGCGGCGCACCACTGTTACAGAAGGGTTCTGCCTGGCCTGCCTCAACCTTGACTGACGGTGGTGCCTTGAAAAGAGCTCCGGCCGAGAAGGGGAGAACCAGCAGCGATGCCGTGATGAATCGGGTCAAATGTCTCGACATATCTGTATACCATGGTTGGCAAAACGCCAGGGCACAGTGCAAACCGTGGCCTGGCGTCAGGAAATCCGCCCGGAAAATCCGGGCGGTGTTTCAATTAAGCTTCCTTTTTCTTCAGGAACTTGTCGACAGACGCCTTGAAGCCAGCATTCGACAAATAGAAAAGGTAGCCACCCGCAAGCAGCATCGTGAGGACCACGACGATCACGCTGGTTGAGACTCCGGCCTGACCCTTACCCACGGTGAATCCAATGTGTTCGTCAACCTTCTGGCCTTCGTTGACCAGGGTGATGTGAACACGGTATTTACCGGCCTCGGTAAAATTGATATTGGAATTGAAGGTCCCGTTAGAGTGGGTGCTGGGTTCCTGATAGAAAATACGGGTTCCCTCAGGCTCCTTCGTGATTTCAAATTCGACGGTCATGTTACGAAGTGCCTTGCCTTCGTAATCGAAGACTACCGTCGTCTGGCCAAGCTCAGGAATGGTGTTGCAGTACTCCGTCGTTCCTGTGAGCTGCGGCTGGTAAGCGGTGAAATGCACCAGATGTGAACCAATCTGCACACGACATTGATCAGTGTCGACGCTGGCGCCGCCATGTGACCACGCGTTGATGGGGAGGATGCTAACCGCCAGCAAACCCAGGGCGGCAAGGCTTTTCTTCATAGAATCGAAATTGCGCATGTTCTGTTCCCTCACTCGATTTTGTTATGTCAATTGTTATTGTCTTTGATATGGTGCCGTCTGAAGCTTGAAGAGGGACAACACTTAGGGTCCCCGCTTAATGATCAATCCTTCGAATATACCGAAGCTCCTCGGACAGTACAACCAAACATCAATTAAGGCTGAAGGTGTTCCCCTTAGGATTCCAGTCCAAAAAGCCGTTTGATCTTACAAGGCTATGGACAGAGCCTGCACTTTAAAGTTCACCTTTTAAAGGCCAGACCGATCGTTTTCAGTGAATGAACCCATCATCGTGAAGGTTTTGATCCATCAACCCAAGCCCTTCATTGAGGGATTCGGTTTATCCTTTCCTCTTTAAACCATAAAAGTCATAGCGCCTCAATCCATGTTTCGTTCTGATCGAACTTATCTCTGCCTTTGGGCCGCCTTGATGGGAGGCTGCAGTACCCCTTCTGTGGTTCCTCCGTATCCGGCCCCGACGGTGCGCCCCTTGATGACCCCGTCAATTAAAGAAAAGGTTACTGAAGAAACCGTTCCTCCACCCAAAAAAACGACCACAGAGGCACTTCCTGAAGAAGCTATCCCGCATAATCTTCCGACTGAGCCCTTACCGCCTGGGGCATCATCATCACCCTACGGCATTGACCCTATTCCAACCAATGGCTTATCTGAAATGACGACAGAGAGTCCAGCCATAGAAAGCGATCTCCCAAAAGAATCCTCTTTGTACGATGCGGGCGCTCCAACGGCATACCCCGATAGGCCAATGAAACCGCCGGAAATCAAAAAATTCTTCACGCTTCAAGCACCGCCCGCCGTCGCGGCTCTTGAATCGGATATTGAAGACAGTTTTAAGGGCCATAACTATAAAAATGCAGCGGCCCAGTTGGAGCGTGCGATTCGGATACAGCCAAAGAATCCTGAACTTTGGCATGTACTCGCTGAGGTTAGGCTGCGTGAGCGGCAACCGGGACTTGCTGAAGACCTTGCGAAGAAATCCAATGCTATGGCCAAAAATCAAGTGGAATTAATTCAGAGCAATTGGATCATTATTGCTGAAGCGAGGCGCCAAAAGGGAGACGTTCAAGGGGCCTCAGAAGCGGCGGCAAAAACCTGGTGAACATGCCCATTTCTGACCTCTTTAGCCCTCAAGGGGCGCTTTCAAAGTCTCTTTCTGGATTCCAATCAAGGGCTGGTCAGTTGGAGATGGCTGAATGCGTTCAATCCGCTATTCTCGGGGGAAGTGTCCTGGTTGCAGAAGCCGGTACCGGCACCGGAAAAACTCTGGCCTATTTGGTTCCCGCTCTCTTGGCTGGCAAGAAAACCTTGATCTCAACAGCCACCAAAACTTTGCAAGATCAGCTTTTTAAGAAAGACCTTCCGGCGGTTAGAAAGGCATTAGGGACCTCCCTCCGTATCGCCCTACTAAAAGGTCGCAGTAATTATCTTTGTCTCTACCGAGTTGAGAACCATCTTGGTTTTAAAGGGGGTATGGGGCTCCTAGATGCGCGCCATCTTGAAACCATCAGGCGTTGGGCCAAAGTAACACGCACTGGTGATATTGCAGAAGTGCAGGATGTTCCTGAGCAGTCACCGCTCTGGTCCCAGGCGACTTCGACGGTCGATAACTGCCTTGGATCTGAATGTCCTAAAGCCAATGATTGTTTTCTTTTAAGGGCAAGATCACTGGCCCGTGAAGCAGACCTTTTAGTCGTCAATCATCACCTTTTATGGGCTGATTGGACGATTCGCCAAGAAGGGCAGGGGGAGCTTTTCCCTGAGATGGAAGCGATCGTGGTGGATGAGGCCCATCAATTCCAAGAATCAGCGGCCCAATTTCTAGGTCTCCGATTGAGTTCTCGTCAGTTTAAGGAATGGATCAGTGATCTTGCGGTTGAGCAAGGCCGAGAAGCGCCTGATGTCGCAGAACTATTAGAGCAAGCGGCACTTCTTGATCGGGCGGTCGATGATTTTAGGCTCTGTCTCGGGGTTGATGGCCTTAGGCAGCCTTTTCAAGGCCTCTCTCAGCGGCCTGATGTGGTTGAGCGCTTGAAGGTCCTTCAGGATCAACTGCTTGATCTTAAAGAGACACTGAAACCTTTGATGGTGCGCGGGAAAGGGCTTGAAACGTGTTACCAGAGAATCTCTGATCTCATCGGACGCCTTCACGATGTTTTGGATCAAACGGCTTTAGGGCATGTCATCTGGTTTGAGACACGCAAAAACGGTTTCTCACTCAACCGCACGCCCATCGATATCTCAGCAGAGTTCCAAGCTTTAAGGGCCGCCAGACCAACAGCTTGGATCTTCACGTCGGCGACCTTGACGGTTGACGGCGACTTCGCTCATTTTCATCGGGAGCTCGGGATTACGGAATCGATTTCAAAATCGTGGGAGAGCCCTTTTGATTATCGCCAAAATAGCCTTCTCTATCTTCCAGAGGGCCTACCAGATCCAAATGATCAGCGCTACGTTGAGGCGGTGATCAACGCCGCTATTCCGGTTCTTAAAGCCAGTGCCGGAAGAGCCTTTTTGCTGTTCACCTCCCATCACGCCCTAGGTCAAGCAGCCCGATTGATTGCCCGACAGATTGATTACCCTCTATTCATCCAAGGTCAGCAGCCTAAGGCGCTTCTTTTAGATGCTTTTAAGCGGTCTGAACATGGGGTCCTCCTCGGCACATCCACCTTTTGGGAAGGGGTCGATGTGCAAGGCTCGGCCCTTTCGTGTGTGATCATCGATAAACTCCCCTTCGCATCGCCCAGCGATCCGGTGCTTAATGCCAAACTGACCTCGCTCCGAGACCAGGGAATCAACCCCTTCATGTCGTACCAGCTTCCACAAGCTATCATCATGTTAAAACAGGGCGTTGGTCGCTTGATTCGCGATCACCAAGACCGAGGAGTGCTGGTTCTTTGTGATCCAAGACTTCGCTCAAAACCCTATGGAAAGCGATTCATTGATAGTTTGCCACCGATCCCAAGCAGCCACGATATTAGAGATATTCAGCGTTTTTTTTTAGAGGCAGGGCCAATCTCTCCTTTATGAAACTTTTAGCCATCGATACCGCGACGGAGGCCTGCTCGGCAGCACTGCTTCTAGATCATCAATGGATCGAACGATTTGAAATTGCCCCCAGGCAGCATAATCAACTGATTCTTGGCATGGTTCAATCGGTGTTGGATGAAGCGGACCTCAGTCTAAACGCATTAGATGGGATTGCTTTTGGCGCGGGGCCAGGTTCCTTTACCGGTATTCGAATCGCCGCCGGGGTGGCACAGGGACTCGCTTTTGGGCTGGGTCTTCACGTGGCGCCCATATCCACCTTGAAGGCGATGGCGTTTGAGGCCTTCAGTAAGCACACACATGAGCTTGCTGCAGTCGCCATCGATGCCCGTATGGAAGAAATCTACTGGGGCATTTATCGCCGTCTCACAGATGGATCCCTTGATGCCCTCATTGAGGATCAAGTAATTCGCCCAGAGGATGTGCTGATGCCTGATGGCAAAAACATGTTGGCGGTCGGTACCGGATGGGCAACCTATGGTGACCTCCTTACAGCAAAGACCCAGACCCTCAACACCCTCATTGAACCTCAGACCTTCCCGAGAGCATCAGCGATCGCACAGTTGGGAGCAATCGTTCTAGCCAACGAAGAGGGGGTCCCACCCGAGTCGGTGTTACCCCTTTATCTGAGGAACAACGTCGCTAAAAAAATGGCCGAACGATTCAGAGTAGAATGACGTCATGTCACAGTATTTCGAGATACATTCCCAAAACCCCCAAGGTCGGCTCATCAAGCGAACCGCGGAAATTCTCTTGAAGGGCGGGATCATCATCTATCCCACGGACTCTTCCTACGCGCTTGGATGCCGAATGGATAACAAGGAGGGTCTTGAGCGGATCCGAAGGATTAGGCGATTGGGTGAAGATCACAATTTCACCCTGATTTGTCGAGATATTTCTGAAATATCCACCTTTGCTAAGATCAATAACGAAGCCTTCAGACTCATCAAATCGATGACTCCAGGCCCCTTCACCTTCATTCTTGAGGCGACCAAGGAAACTCCGAAGCGACTCCAGCACTCCAAGAATAAAACGATTGGCATTCGTTTGCCGGACGACCCGATCACCGAAGCGATCGTGTTGGAGATGGGCGAGCCTCTTTTTAGTACCACGCTGATTCTTCCAGATCATGAAACCGCGATGAGCGATCCTCTAGAGATGCGTGATCGACTTCAAAAGGAAGTGGATCTCGTCATTGATGCCGGCATCATCGTTTACGAACCGACGACCATTATCAACCTCACGGGAGAGCATGCCGAGATTACCCGACAGGGTAAGGGCATTGCGAACAATCTCCATTAAAAACAACGTAAGCTTTTTATTAGGGCACCCCTCATGGAAACCGAACTTCTTTCAACGGAACAGCTGATAATTATCAAGGTGTTGCCCCTCCTTTTTGCGATTACCATGCACGAGGTGGCGCATGGGTATGTCGCTAAACTCTTAGGCGATGATACCGCGCAGCGTCTTGGTCGACTTTCCCTGAACCCGCTCGCGCACATTGATCCTCTCGGTACGGTGATCCTCCCTGGACTCATGCTGGCGATGGGCGGACACTTCATTTTCGGCTGGGCTAAACCGGTTCCCATCAATGGTGGTCGGCTGACTAAAAATCCCCGTTGGGGCATGACCATGGTCGCGTTGGCTGGACCTTCCGCGAATCTTTTGATGTCGTTGTTCTGGGCTTTACTGATTCATTTAGCGGATGTCATCCCCAATGAGCTCTATGCGGTCGCCCTGGTTGAGATGTGTAAGTTCGGCATCATGTTCAACATTCTTCTCGCGGTCTTCAACATGATTCCTATTCCACCGCTCGATGGTGGGCGCGTGTTGGTTGAAATCCTCCCTTACAACATGGCGCAGAAGTTCAGTCAGATCGAACCTTATGGGTTTTATATCCTTCTGGGGCTCATGTTTTCTGGGATCATCAATATTTTTGTCGCCATCCCGATGCATTTGTTGCGGACCTTGATGATGGCGGTTGCAGGGTTTTGAACCCGATGACCGAAGGCTCGGTAGAGGAGGGGACGGCTGTTTTAGTTTCACCTCATGAAGGTCTTAAGGGGAGCCCGCTGGCGATGGTCATGGGTGCTCCCCTCCATGACTTTCCTGAAGATCTTTATATTCCGCCGGATGCTTTGGAGGTTTTTCTCGAGACGTTCGAAGGCCCCCTCGATCTTTTGTTGTACTTAATAAGGCGTCAAGGATTTTCGATTGTTGACATCCCTGTCGCCGACATTACCCGACAGTACATCACCTATATTGAGATGATGGGGGAGCTTAAGATTGAGCTTGCCGCTGAATACCTCCTGATGGCAGCCATTCTCGCCGAAATCAAATCTCGCCTCTTGTTGCCTCGGCCAGAAGAAGCGGTAGATGAAGAGCATGATCCGAGGGCCGAATTGATTCGTCGTCTGCAGGAGTATGAGCGATTCAAAGCCGCTGCTGTCGACATGGATATGTTGACCCGACTCGAGCGAGATGTGCATGAGATCTCCTGCGATACCAGTCAGATCAAGATCAACAAAGTGTACCCGGATGTCGATCTCCACGAAGTCCTTGCAGCATTCAAAGAGGTATTGAAACGCGCGGATCGAATGACACACCATCATATCCAACGAGAACCCTTATCGGTTCGCGAAAGGATGACAGGGATCTTGAATCAGCTTAAGACCTTAGGTCGTCTTCCTTTTTCAGCACTGTTCGATGTCAGCGAGGGAAGGGCAGGGGTTGTTGTCGCATTCTTGGCCATTTTGGAAATGAGCAAGGAGCGGATCATTGAAATCATGCAAGAAGAGCCTCTTGGTCCTCTTGAGGTTCGCTCGCTCATCCGTAGTGAAGAAGAGGCGCCCCATTGGAACTGAAGAATATTCTTGAGGCCGCCCTGATGGCCTCAGGACGGCCATTGACGCTCGATGAGCTTGGACGCCTCTTTGACGACAAAGATCAGCCTGATCAGAGACTGTTGCTGGCCGCTCTGGAGCAGGTCGAAGCCGACTATCAATCCCGTCCACTTGAACTTAAAAAGGTGGCCAGTGGGTATCGATTGCAGGTCCGAGAGGCCTATTCCCCTTGGGTTTCAAGACTCTTTGAAGAGCGGCCAGGGCGTTATTCCAGGGCTTTTCTCGAAACATTAGCGATTATTGCCTACCGTCAACCGGCTACTCGAGGGGAAATTGAAGACATTCGAGGCGTCGCGGTCAGTAGCGGCATCATTAAGACGATGCTTGAGCGAGAATGGATCGAGGTGATTGGCCATAAGGAAGTGCCAGGACGGCCCGCTTTATTTGGAACGACACCATTTTTTTTAGACTACTTTGGCCTCACATCCCTCTCAGAATTGCCGCCGCTTCAAGACTTTATTGACCAATCTGCCAGTGACTCTGCTGGAGTTGATCGTCTCCTAGCCTCCATGAATGAACCCCAAACCGCCGGGAGGGCGGATAGCCCCCTTGAGATAAATGATAGACATGAGTGAAAAGTCGAGTAGCGATCAGAAGGACCCATCCGGGGAACGATTACAAAAGGTTCTGGCCCGCTTAGGCCTCGCATCGAGACGGGAAATCGAAGATTGGATCCGAAATGGCCGTATTACCCTCAATGGTCAATACGCCAAACTGGGCGATCGTTGTCAACCAGGTGATCGATTGACCGTCAATGGTCGTGCCATTGATCTTGACGCTCTGGATGAGCCCACACGGGTCTTGATGTACCACAAGCCGACGGGAGAGGTGGTTACCCGCCGCGATCCAGAGGGTCGCCCTGTGATCTTCACGCAATTGCCGCGTCCTTCAAGGGGGCGTTGGATTGCTATTGGTCGTCTCGACATTAATACCCAAGGTCTTTTGCTCGTGACAAATAATGGCGAATTAGCCAATCGGATGATGCACCCATCTCATGAAATTGAGCGCGAATATGCGGTCAGAGTGCTGGGTCAGATTGATGACAGAATGCTCGAAAGGCTCACCACCGCCGTGGAACTTGAAGATGGTGTTGCACAATTCGACAGCATCAGAAATGCAGGTGGCGATGGGGCCAATCAATGGTTTCATGTGACGCTTCGTGAAGGACGTAATCGCATTGTGAGGCGCTTATGGGAATCCCAGGGTGTCGTTGTCAGTCGGTTAATGCGTATTCGATTTGGGAGCATTGAATTGCCACCGAGGTTACGTGCCCGAACCTTCATGGAGCTCCCCGATGAACTGATTGAGCGGATGCTGCTGGATGTGGGTCTACCGTTTGAGAAAAAAACAGCCGATCCTAAATCGAAACTCAAAGCAGAGACGCCTAAGAAGCATACTTCACCAAAATCACCACGGGGTTCATCATCCTTTAGACGTGGTCGTTAATGATCAGGTGGGCTGATCCCGCCACGAAGATCGAGGGCCTCCGGGGAGCCAAGCTTTAAACACTTTACATTGACCCGTCCATGATAATGCGCATAATGTATATTATGTTAAATAAGGTGGATGTGTTGGTTTGATCGCGATAAAGAATCAGGTCATGGTATCTTTTGCATGGGGGGCTGTTTTAACCATGAGACTTACATTATGAAATCCATTTCTACATTAGCCGTCATGTCCTTGATGGCGTTGACCTTGACCAGTTTTGAGGCCACTGCAGATGAGGCGCTTGCAAAAAGTAAGGGCTGCCTTAACTGCCACGGTATCGACAACAAAATTGTCGGCCCCGCCTACAAGGATGTCGCCAAAAAATATCAAGGGCAGAACGTCACCGATCAGCTCGCTAATAAGGTCATGAAAGGCGGTGGTGGTGTTTGGGGCGGCATGGCGATGCCACCTAATGCGGTCACCCCTGATGAGGCTAAGCAGTTGGTGACGTGGGTTTTAGGCCTTAAGTAAGAGTAAAGATATTTGGGGGGCAGAAGGCGACCACCGAGTGCCCTGCTCCCTACTTCAATAGCGGTTGAGAGAATGTCATAAAAAACATGGAGTCAGTACTCAATGTATAGTTTTCGATCGCCGTGATAGGGAAAATTTCATACCTCGCTTGACCCGACCTTAGTACATGAACGCCACGCCCAAATTGAATTGGTCGGGTAGTGGACGTGCCGCGGAGTTGAAATTCTGGTAGTCGAGCTTCACCGCTACATTAGTGATGGGTTTGTAAGTCAGCCCACCTTGAAAGATCCATTGGTCATAGAGCCCATCATAGTTGGTAAAACCTGTAGGCACTTTGGCTAAGGTGTTATAAGCCTCATACCTGAAAAATGGAGCGAGATACTGAGTACTGTCGGTGAATAAGAAAGGCATCACATCGTAAGCAAATTCGGTGTACCAGCCATAGTTTTGGCTGCCAATGGTTTCTTTCTTGGCAAGACTTAATTGGGCCGCATTTCCGATACTTCCCACAGCGCCCAGAGCGCGCATTTCAAACCCCCTGTAACGCCACTGGATGTGGCCCTCATAGAGTTGAGTGAGTGCATTCACTTTAGATCCTGCATATTCGTTGCCTTGACCTGAATCTCCGACCCACGTTGAGGCACCGACTTGTAGGCCGGGTACAAAGGGCATGTAGTAATCTAGTCGCCCAGTAAAGGCAAAATCCTGAGCCAGAGAATAGGTTCCATTTTGGCGACCTTCGCTAATGCCTGCACTGGTAAAACCCGCGGCATCAAGACCATTCAGCCCATACATCCGGTACTGGAGTCCTTCGGCCAGCTGGCCCCAAATGCCCGCCCCCATTTCTCGCCAGGTGGTTGGAATGATGACCTGCTCGACCGTGGGTCTCCGGTTACCATGGAATGTCGGTCCTTCATGGATTTCGTTGATGAATCCCATGGGAACGAGGAGAAGACCTGTTCTCACATTCGATTTAGGGTTCAAGAGGAAATCAAGATAGGCAAATTCATTTGAGACTTCCCCTTTCTGTTCACTCCCCTCCCCTGTTGATCCATGCTCGAATTCAAACTCACTGTTCATCAAAATCCAGTCGTTGAATTTATATCCAACGTAGATGACGGCTCGAGCATCATCAAATGTCGATTTCACTCCTTGACTATAGTTGGTGTAATACCATTCACCATATCCACCGATGGACAGCCCACGATTAACGCGATAGACCTCAGAAGCCGCGGGGCCAAGGCCATACTCCACTTTATATTCCCGCTTGTCTGGGATCAGAAGTTTTGTTTTAAGCTTTTCAACCTCACTCGCGAGAATGTCGGTTTTTCTTTCCGTATCAGACTTCACTATCCCTTGTGACTTGGATGATTTATCGGGAACCTTCGAAGAATTTGCGTCCTTTAATGGCACTCCTTCTGATGATAGATGGTCACTGGAATTTTTATTTGTCGCAGCTGGCAGTGTATGACTCCCCATTGTTTCTGCCTGATGCCCTTGGGTGGTGCCATCGACCTTTGCCTTCAGTGCTTCAATTTCTTTCTGCTGATCTTGAATCAACTTCCACATGGCTTCCATGGTGACGTTTTTCTTTTTTGAGAGGGTCGCAAAGGAAGGCGTAACAACGATCCACATCAGCAAAAAAATAACGCATTGACGCATGACATTAGTTCTCAAGTGTAAAGCAGGATAGAGACGCATATGATAATCGTTCTCGTTTGTGGAGGCAAGCAGCTTTCGATAAAGACAGCCAAGCGCCGCTCTGATAAAATGAGAACACTTATCATTTGATATTCATCATCAACAATGCAACGACATTTGCTGCGTTCATTGAAACGCTCACCCATTCTCTTAGTCTTTACTTTGCTGCTGGCGCTGTCTGACCCTCTTTTCGCTGACGTTTATTACAGTAAGGAGGAAGCCCTTGAGATCGCCTTTGGAAAAGACAGTCAGGTTGAATCGCTCCCGATCTTTCTGACGGATCAGCAAATAGCAGAGATTGAAAAGATCAGCCAGACCAAGCTTGAGGGTCAGCTTTATACGCTTTTCAAGGGGATGAAGGGCGACACCTTGTTGGGCTATGCGGCCATCGAATCGCAGACTGTTAGGACCCAAGCAGAAACGCTGCTGGTGGTTCTCTCTCCGAGCGGGGAGCTAGTCAATGTAGAGGTATTGGCTTTCCATGAGCCGACGGAGTACAAACCGCAGAAGCTCTGGTTAGCAAAGCTTTTCAAGAGACCGGTAGATCAACTTCGCGCACATCATGGTGTTGATGCGATCAGTGGTGCAACACTCAGCGTCAAGTCAACGCTGGATCAGATCAGAAAAGTGATGGCGGTCTATCTGGTGGCCGTCGCAGGAGCTCCATAATCATGCGCTTCTTTGTTACCGGCGAGCAGCGTCGCGAAGAGACTCTCAACACGCTGGTTCTTTTCTTTTTGGTGTATATGATTTTCCAGTGGATCAGCATTGGACTCATGTATTTTCATAGGATGAGTCTTCATCCAAAGAGCATCATGAATTACTACCTCGGGAATCCCGAGCAGTTCACCGAACCACGCAGCTATCAAAGTCTTCTTGAAGTCTCTCACGCACATCTCTTTTCGATGGGGATGCTGGCAGTGACCCTCACGCATCTTCTTCTGTTTGCTCAGGTTTCAGAGCGAATCAAGTTGAGACTGAGTCTTTGGGTGTTCTTTTCGATGGTGACCGATGAATTATCAGGGTGGCTGATCCGGTTTGTGGACCCTCTCTTTGCTTGGCTTAAACTGGGGGCTTTTTTGAGTCTCGAAATCAGCATGGCGATGTTGATTACGCTGGTCACGATGTCACTCTGGCGCCAGAGGAGAGCATTGAAGCTGTACGGACAACAAAAGCATTTTAGGAAAAGAGACAGCCACACCCCTCCCCGTGTTGCAGGTAGGACGCCACCTTCTGATCAGTGATTGGGGCGTAGCGGTTTTTTTTGGGTATTCAAGACCCCGAATCGACAGGCGTAATCTGCTTCTAGCCACCCAGGGGTTCCTGGTTTTGGCAGACGCCAATCGGTATTTTCAACGCTGGGTGCCTTTCTTTTATCGCCGGTTGGGGTTTTTTCGTAACGATCAAGATGTCTTGATATACCCGTTTCGCAATTGACTTCAATCAGTGAGAAAACCTCATGGGTCACTTTGCCGTTGATGCCTCTCATAATGAACTTACTCTCGATCGTTGCCGAGTGGTCTATGTATTTCGCTGTTCCAAGGTCAACGAGGAATTCAAGGCCATACGCATCACCGACTGTTTTCCAGACGCTCTTTGCAGCGAGTGACATAGGCACTAAGAGTAAAGAGAGAAAGACAAGGGGCCACATATGTTATCGCCTATGAGGATAAGAGCTGATGGCTGGGGTTGCTGTTAGACGTTAAATCGAAAATGAACGACGTCCCCATCGTGCATGATGTACTCTTTCCCTTCAAGTCGCCATTTACCTGCATCTTTGGCGCCCTGCTCTCCTTTATATTGAACAAAGTCGTTAAAGGCGATGACTTCTGCTCGAATAAAGCCCCGCTCAAAATCCGTGTGAATAACCCCTGCTGATTGAGGTGCCGTAGCGCCATTCGGAATCGTCCAGGCACGCACCTCTTTAACCCCCGCGGTGAAGTAAGTGGAGAGGCTCAGAAGCTTATATGCTGCACGAATCACTCGATTAAGACCCGGCTCTTCCATGCCAATCTCGGCCAGAAAATCCTCTTTATCAGCATCATCCAGCTGCGAAACCTCTGCCTCAAAAGCAGCGCAGACGGGCACCACTTCAGCGCCATCCTCCTTGGCATACGCCTTAATTCGATCAAGGAATGGATTATTCTCAAACCCATCTTCCCTCACGTTTGCAATAAACATGGTGGGTTTATAAGTGAGGAGATGAAGTTCTCTTAATAAGATTTTCTCCTCCGCCGTCAAGTCCATGGTCCTCACCGGCTTACCCAGATCAATATGAGCAAGAACCGCTTCAAAGAGGACCTTTCGAGCCAGTTCATCCTTATTACCTGATTTAGAGGCCTTGATAGCGCGCTGTAGAGCCCGGTCAACAGTCCCCATATCGGCTAAGCTCAATTCCGTATTGATGACCTCGATATCTGAGAGGGGATCAACCTTGCCCGCGACATGGATGACATCTTCATCTTCAAAACATCGAACTACATGGGCGATGGCATCCGTTTCACGAATATGTGCAAGGAACTGATTGCCAAGCCCTTCCCCTTGGGAGGCCCCAGCGACGAGCCCTGCGATATCGACAAACTCAATGGTTGTAGGCACCACACGTTCAGGTTTAACAATCTCAGAGAGCGCATCAAGCCTTGGATCTGGGACTGGAACGACCCCCACATTGGGATCAATCGTGCAGAAAGGGTAATTTTCGGCCGCAATGGCCGCTTTGGTTAGGGCGTTGAAGAGTGTTGATTTTCCAACGTTGGGCAAGCCGACAATTCCACAGTAAAGCGTCATAATTGGTAATGCGAGCTGATTAAAATGAATTAATGGAGGGTTTTTTCGTTGGGAAAGCAGCGGTCCAACAAGGGATTGATGGCCTTTAAGAGACGATCGAGCGATCCGCGATTAGCATTGAGATAGTCTGAGCCATTAGATACAGCCGCCGAGCGAGCGGATGGATTCTCCAAAAGATCAGCGACAACCAGACCCAAGGCCTTAGCGCTTTCAACCTGGCGCCCTGCCCCGGCGTTCACTATCTGTTCAGCAATGTCTTTAAAATTCATCATGAAGGGTCCAAAGGTCACTGGTACTCCAGCTGCAAGCGGTTCAAGCGGATTTTGGCCCCCATGGGGGATCAGGCTTCCGCCTACCGTCGCGACATCAGCGGTGCCATAAAATAGCCGAAGCTCCCCTACACCATCGATAATAAAAATCGGCGTTTTCAGCGGAATGGCTTGATGCGCTGATCGATTCATAACCTCAAAGCCGCCCGCTTCACAAAGCTTTTTGACTTCAGCAGCACGCTCTGGATGGCGTGGAACAAGAATTAAGAGCACCTCAGGAATCCGCCCCCGAATGTATCGAAAGGCCTCGAGAAATAATTCTTCTTCGCCCATATGGGAGCTTCCGACGATCCACACTGGGCGCATACCGATCAGTTCAGATCGAAGCTTTTGGCTTTTGATCACCATCTCTGCATCGAATTCATTATCAAATTTGATGTTACCTATCACCGTTACAGTCGATGGGTTGGCACCCAAGCGACTATAACGCTCGGCATCAAGGGGCGTTTGAGCGGCGATCAGTGTCAGGGGTTGGAGGCTTTTAGAGATCACGGAGCGGAGCCGATCATACCCCAAGGCTGATTTTTCGGAGAGTCGGCCATTCAATATCGCAAGGGGTATGCCTTTACGGTGGCAGGCCTCAAATAGATTGGGCCAAATTTCAGTCTCCATCACCCAGCCAAGGGCAGGTCTGAAATGTTCTAGGAAGCGCTCGATGACGATAGGGATATCGTAAGGGAGATAAACCAGGCGAACCTGACTCCCTAAGACATGGGTAACGCGTTCACGCCCTGTTGGGGTGGCCATCGTCATGACGATCGGGATGCCAGGGTGGGAGATGAGAAGACGTTTAACGAGGAGAAAAGCAGCTTCACATTCTCCCACCGAAACCGCATGGATCCAGAGCGTTGAGAGAGATGATGGCGCATCGAGATAACAGCCAAAGCGTTCCCCGATATGATCTCGATAACCTTGGAGCTTGCGTCCCTTCAGTTGGAGTCTGACCCACAGGAGAGGGACCAAAAGCATGAACAGCAAAGTGTAAAGCTGTTTCATGGCAATCGCCTCAAGGCTGCACGGATTAGAAGCCGCGCAGCCAGTGGCCCTCTTTATTCAGAAGCAACGGTTAACGAGAGGACAGCGACGACATCACTGTGGAGGTGGATATGTATCTCATAGTCACCAATGGT
>RFVA01000111.1 GCA_009922685.1 Gammaproteobacteria bacterium
GATATCAACTGGTTAACCGGCGAGATCACGATCGGCGAGGAGGATTCGGGTGATCATTAAGAAACGGCGGGGGCAATCCGGCTTTTCATTGCTTGAAATCCTCGTCGCTTTTGCCGTGCTGTCCCTCTGCCTCGGCGTCCTCCTTCGAATTTTTGCCGGAGGCGGTCAAATCGCAAGGACCGCCGATGATTATTACCGAGCCATCCTCACCGCTGAATCGATGCTGAATGGCCTTGGCACCGAAATTCCGTTGAAACCCGGCATCACCGAGGGCGAACTCGAAGGTGGCTATCGTTGGAGCTTCAATGTGACCCCTTATAACCTCGATCAGAGCCTCTTGGGTGATCAGACATTAGGGTTCATGCCTTACTGGGTTGAACTCACGGTGGAGTGGGGTGGTGAGGAAGACCCCCGGGCTTTTAACCTTGAGACCCTTCGACTGATTCAGGACAAATCACCATGACGCGGCGGCCAAGGTCTTTTGATACCGGCTTTACGCTGATCGAAGTCCTGATTGGGACGGCCCTTCTCGGAATGATGATGCTGGTCCTCACGGGTAGCCTCCGGATCGGGGCCGAAAGCTGGGAGGCCGGCGAAGAGCGCATGGTGAAAGCAAGCCGACTCTATGTGGTCGAAGGCTTCTTAAGTCGTCATATCGGAAGTCTGCTCCCGATATCCGGAATCAATGGCCGCGGCGAAATGGAGCCGGCATTGGTGGGCACCGAAACCTCGCTGTCCTATATCGCCCCGCTCCCCGACCAACTTGAAGGCGGAGGGCTCTACCGATTTAAGCTTTCGGTGACCGGTGAGGATGACAACAAGTCATTGAACGTCCTCATTGTTCCTTATCAATCGAACCCCCAAGGAGACAAGGCGGCTCCTGAACCCTTTGATGACCTCGCGATCATCGACCATATCAAGGTCTTGAAACTGTCCTATTTTCGACCCACTCCAGAGGCAGGGAATACGGTTGCAGCGGCAGGACAATCCGGGACATGGTCCAATCAATGGCATGAATACCAGTTGCCCACACTCATCCGGGTCGAGATTGAACGGGCCGGTGAGGAGCCTTGGCCAACGCTCCTCATCGCTCCCAAAGCACAGATGTTGAGGTAACCCGAGGATGCAACAGGCTCTTGCTCGACAACGCGGTATGGCGCTGGTCATGGTCCTCTGGGTCATCAGCCTGATGACCATCATGGCCGGTAGCTTTGCGCTCTCAACACAACGGGAGGCAGGCGTTCTGAGTCACGCCCATGAACGCGCAAAAGCCTTGGCCATGGCCGATGCCGGTATCAACTATGCCATGCTGATGTTGAGCATCACCGACCCCAAAAAGCGCTGGCAGTCTGATGGCAGACCATACCTCTGGCAAGCGAACGGCGGGAAGGTTCGCCTCAGAATCATCGATGAGGGCGGCAAGGTTGATCTGAATGTCGCTCAAGAGCAAACCTTGAAGGCCGCATTAAAGCTAGCCCTCCAGAATGAAGATCAGGCCACTCAGCTGACGGATGCAATCATCGACTGGCGGGATGCTGATGACATCAAACGGAACATGGGCGCTGAGGCTGAAGACTACGAGGCAAAGGGCATGAAAGCATTGCCACAAAATCGCAACTTCATGGTGATGGATGAGCTGCGGGGAGTCATGGGTATATCACCGGATCTTTATCGCAAATTGGAAAACTGGTTTACGCTATACTCTGGCAGTGACGGGCTAAATCCTCAGAAGGCCTCTAAAGAAGTTCTGACGGCATTGCTCGGCGGTGATCAGGGCGCGGTGGCCAATTTTATGCAACAACGACAGCTTGGCGCCCCAGCCCCACTCCCTCCGATTCCAGGCCTTAACACCAGCGGATCGAGCGACATGGCCTACAGCGTGCTTGCTGAAGCAGAATTAGATGACCATCAGGTATTTGGCGTGCTCGCTACCATTCGGAGAGGTCCTGGCGCAAACGGTTCACCGTTCACGATGCTCCGCTGGAAACCCTATCATGTCCCTGATAAAAGCCATTCTCTACAGGCACCCTAGGGCCTAAGATTCGGTCGCTTCTATTATCACCATGATCAAACTCGATACCCCCATCGACTCGCAGATCCAGCAGCTTTGGCAATGGTGGGGCGCCGAGATGCTGACGATGGTGCCAACCCCTATCCAAAAACTCTTTGGTGGCGCCCGTGAATTCTTGATCATCGAAGCCAAGAAGGGCCACCTTGATCTTTCTCATCGGACCCCATCGGGCGAGTCACATCTTGCAACCCTTGGATCCGATCAGCTCACCCCATCCGCTCGAGATAGTTTCCTCGAGAACCACCCCGAACTCGCCGGGTCCCGCGAGGTCCTTCGCCTGTCAAAAAATCAGGGGCTTCATAAGACGATCAAGCTCCCCCTGGTCGCGGAGGAAAACCTTCAGCGTGTGGTCGAATTTGAAATGGACCGGATCACCCCGTTCCAGAAGGATCAGGTCTATTTCTCCGCCCGGGTTAAAAACCGCATGCGTTCCACTCGACAAATTCTGGTCGAACTGGTGATTGTTCCAAAGGTTGTCCTTGATGAGCGACTCCGGGAACTCATCGAGGCCGGATGGCAACCTGAAGTCGTCTACCTTGAGGGGGAAGGGAAGCCTGGCGAATATAACCTGCTCCCAGAACAATTTAAGCCCAAGGGCAACCCCCTACCCCATTACCTCAATATCGCCTTGGCCAGCATCATGCTGTCGATCCTCATCCTCTTAATGGTCCTGCCGATCTGGTCGGCGCGCAGTGAATCCATTCGACTCCAGGCCGAGGTCAAGAAAACGACCAAGATCGCCAAAGAGGTTGAAGCCATGCGCGAGCAATCCGAGAAAATGCTTCATCAAGCCCGTTTCCTTCAAGAAAAGAAACGCAAGGAACCGGTCTTGGTCGACACGATGGAGGAATTAAGCCGGGTCATCCCAGATGACACGTGGCTCAATGGCCTTCAGTTTGCCAATAACAAGATGATCCTTCAGGGCCAATCACCCTCCGCGTCCACCCTCATTAAGCAATTAGAAACCTCTTCCTATTTCAAGGATGTGAGTTTCTCATCACCGGTGACTAAAGACGCCTCCAATGGGCTTGAACGTTTCCAGATCGGCTTTGACGTTGTCAATGGGAGGTTTTCTGAAGAACCTCATTGAGCGGCTTAATCAGCCCATGACCTTCAATCACTCAAAGCTGGGTGCCATCGCCATTTTCTTTGGGCTCATCGGACTCGGGGTGCTCGTGGTGGTCTACCCCCTTTGGAGCCTCCAGCAGGAATACCAAGACAGTGTCGAGAGCTATCGTTTCAAACTTCAACATCTGAAACAGGTCGCCAGCGAAAAGGACCAACTGGCCCAACGCGTTGAGAGTATTCGGGCCCTCGCACAGAAAAACGAGGCCTTCCTGCCAACGAACACAGCGGCTCTTGCAACCGCTGAACTGCAGACGCTCATCAAGCAGGCGGTCAGCGAAGCGGGGGGCGAACTTTCAAGCACCCAGGTGATCCCTGAAAGAGCCGAAGAAAATGCCGTTAGAGTCGGCGTCAAGGTTCGCATCTCAGCGACCACGCCCATGCTTCGACAGATGCTCCACCATTTTGAATCCGGAAAGCCTTATCTCTTTATCGACAACCTCAATATCCGACCGATTCGGATTCCCCGCAATCCGAACGATAAAAACCAACGGATTGAGGATCGTCTGAGCGTGGATTTTGATGTCATTGGCTACATGCAGGCACCCTAAGTCATGAATCCAAGCCTGAGGCCCTACACGCTCACCTTTTTTCTACTGGCACTGACGCTCTTACTCAGCGCGGGTCTTGGAGGCGAGTGGTTCTATCTGAAGGGAAGCCTCAAGCGCATGGCGACAGAAAATACGCCAAGCCGAGAAGCACCTCCAGAGGGAGAGCTGAGCCCTGATAGTTTTGCACTACCAGGGATTGATCAATTCGCCCAAATGGCGGAGCGGCCCTTATTTATGGAAACCCGTCGCCCAAGCCCTCCCCTCCCACCAGGACCTGTGGCCAAATCAGAACCTCCCCCGCCGGTGACCTTCAAACTCATGGGGGTGCTTGAGACTCCTGAAGGACGCATGGCGCTGATCGCCGACGCCAAAGGGAAATATAAGCGGATCAAGTCGAAGGATATGGTCGAGGGCTGGGAAGTCTCAGCGATTCAACCCGACCATCTGATCCTTGGTTCTCCAGGCGTGAGCGAAGACTTGAATCTTCTTAAAAAGAAACCCAAAGGGCCCCATCGAGGAGCGCCAACACCCGAGCCAGCACCAACCGGAGAATCCGCGCCGCCACCCCCACAGCCGCCGCCGACCCCCCACCCTGGCACACCGATGGCACCCCTTCCAAATTCCGCGGGCGGCCAGGGGATGATGGAGCCTCAGGACAATCAGGGCGAGGAGACTGAGAATGAGCCACAGGAGGCCCCTTGAGGAATCCACCGCACCCCATTTATCCAGAGGGAACTCTCTTCGAGAGCCCGCGAATCAAGAAGAGCGTTGGCCAATGCGCTAAGATATGCCTGTGAGCTCCAAAAAATTCCCCATGCAGACCATTAAGAACCGTTTTATTCTGACTCCCATCGTGGCCGCCCTTGTGCTTGCGGGCTGCGAATCTTTGGGGCCAGAGGCTATTAAGCGCACCCCGATTCCACCTAACCTCAAGATCGAGCAGATTCACCGGAAAGATCTAGACTCGCGGCCCATCCATAGCGAACCCTTAGGCGCCAAGCCTAAACTGCCTCCTGAATACTATCCCGCCAATGGCAATTTATTGGGAAAAAGTGGCACCACCATTGGTGCAGCACCCCCTCTGGCGGCGAAAGGAAAGCAGGAAGGCAAGTACACGCTCAATTTCGATGACGCCGACCTTAACGAGGTCGCTAAAACCATTCTGGATGAGACCCTCAAGATCAATTACATCATCAGCCCCA
>RFVA01000112.1 GCA_009922685.1 Gammaproteobacteria bacterium
GCCCCTTTGGCCCATCAAGATTGCCGGTCACATACCACCATTCATCGCGGAAATCGCCATGCGGGCCATGATCAGCCGGAAAGTGGAATGGCCTCACCTCGGTTGCACGATCAAAACCTTGGGTATCGGTTTGATGCAAAGTCGACGAAACACCCTCGCTAGGCGCTAAGGGTTGATCACAACCCGATAACGTCAATAAAAAAAATATCGCCGTTAGTGACATCCGAAGGGACATGACTTACTCCTCTCGTAAACCTTGAGCGGGCGGTGTTCGCATGGCCAACCGAGCCGGATAGGCCCCCGCCAACAAAGCCGCCAGAATGGATAAGGCGACCGCCATAACCAACGGCAAAAGAGAAATGGACAAATCCATGGTCCACCCAAACGAACGTAAATTAATCACGCGCACGAGAGCCAGTGCCACCATCAACCCGAGGGGGATCGCCAAAAGACCCGCCATGAGGCCCATGAATCCTGTTTGTAACAAAACTAGCCCACCCGCCTGCCAAGGGGTCAACCCGGTCGCCCGCAAAACGGCCATCTCCCGGCGTCTCTCATATTGCAAAGCCATCAGTGCACTGACAATACCAATGAAGGCGACTCCCACAGCCAGCAAACGGAGGACCTGAGTAATCGCAAAGGTCCGCTCGAAGGTCTCGAGGGAAATATCTCGAATCTCCCGGTTTGAACGCACACTGAGAGGCAGATGAATATCAGACAGGCGACGATCAAGCTCTAATCGGACGTCACTAAGATCTGCCCCAGGTTTTAGATAGAGCCCCAAGGAGGTATGAGTAGGATCCTGCCAAAGCTCGTTGTAAAGCCTTCGATGCATCACCATCAAACCCTGATCAGAACGGTAATCGAAAAAGATACCGGCGACCGGCAAGGTTACAGACCCCCTGTCGGCCTTGATCTCAAGGCGGTCTCCTACAACCAATCGGTGCCGCTGCGCATAAGGCTCTGAAATAAAGAGACCCCGGAGCTCTCTAAAATGGGCCCAAAGATCTTTCCCGTCGCTGTCCTTGAATCGGAACCCTGGTTGATCGAGATAAGGGGGATCTAGAGCGAGCAGTTCACTTTCCCCTTTCGAGGTTGCAACAAACACCCGCCGACCGGAACTTAAGCGATCCACGCCTGGAATCGAACTCAATCGCTCGGCCAAACCATCCGGTAAAGGAGGGCTTGAGCGAGGGGTGGAGGCGGGCATAGCGATGTAGATGTCGGCCTGAAGAATCTGGTCTAGCCATTCGGCAATCGAGCCACGAAAACTATCGATCATCGTGCCAACGCCGATACTCACGGCGATGGCGATGGTCAGTGCGGCAATAGCAAGACCAGACCGACTGATGGACGCCCCAATACTCCGAAGCGCCAACCTCACCAACCAAGCCCCTGAAACCCCGCCCAACGCGCTCAAGAGCCTTACCCCGCCCAACAAAAACAAAGGACTTAATAAGCCATAGCCCAACAATAATAAGAACACCCCGGCAATTGCAGGGACTAATCCTTCAAGGTTGACCGTAAAGAGTCCAGCAGCGGCCACCACCGCAAGAACCCCCATCATCGCTAGCCAGGGAATCGCTCGTCTCGCGGACCCTTCCACACCCGATCGAGCCCGGGTCATGATGGGTGAGGTCAGTGAGGCTTCAATCGCAGGCCCCAAGGCCGCCAGCACGGCGACGATAACCCCTAGGAACAACCCATAAACCAACACCCAAGGGTCGATCATGAATTCGCTAACGGTCAGGACAAAATAAATGTCATTGATCGTCCGCGTGACCATGCTTAACAGGACCCGAGCAGCCATCATCCCGAAGCCTAAGCCGAGCAACCCTCCGACGAGCCCGAGAACAGCCGCCTCCCATAAAATTTCGCTGAGCAACTGCCGACTGGTTGCACCCAAGACACGGAGTGAGGCCAGAAGCTCCCGCCGCTGGAGGACGGAAAACGCCATGGTGTTGTAGATCAAAAAGGAGCCGACCAATAAAGCAAGGAGGCTCATGGCGCGAAGATTCAATTCAAACGCCGCGGTCATATTCTGGGTGGCACTCTGCCGGCCCGCCGCCGAGCTTAACTCCACGCCCCCCGGCAATAAGGCCTTGACCCTCATGGCCTCCGACGGGTCCTCACCCAGGACGAGATCAATCCGGTCTAACCACCCGACCCGGCCCAGTAGCTCCTGGGCCGTGGTGATATCCGCCAGCATCACTCCCTCAAGGACGGGATCTGGTGGCATGCTGCCTTCGGCATAGCCCACCAAAATCAGTCGGTGCGGGCGATTATCGATCATGACGGTCAATTCATCACCGGTTCTGATCCCCAACCGCTGTGCCGTTACCGCAGACAGCAACACGGTATTAGGCTCGGTCAACAGCCGCATGCCCTCTTCACCGCGTGAGGCATTGACAAAGCGGCTTCTAAGATTTCGTTCTGAAAAGACATCAAATCCGACCAAACGGCAGGTGGTCTCTTTGAGGCTGATATAGCCTTCGACGGCCGGAGCGCTCTCTCGAAGCCCCCCTTCCACCCGCAAACGCGTGAACACCGATTCGGGGATACCCAGAGGCCCCCCGGTAAGATGATGGGTATAGCGCCCGGTCAAAGCCTCCATGGACAAGGCAAAGGCGCGATGGGTGCTGCTCGCAGCCAGATCAATGGACACCACCATGGCGACACCGAGTGTGACGCCCAAAATAGCTAAGATCAACGGACAATACGATCCGCTCTTTTAGCCACCTCGGCGCTATGGGTGACCAGGATCAGCGTATGACCCTTAGCCCGGACCAATCGGTCCAACAAATCGAGAACCTGTTCTCCTGTCGCCGCATCGAGGTTCCCGGTCGGTTCATCCGCTAAGACAAGCCTCGGCTGATGAATCAGTGCCCGAATGATGGCGACTCGCTGCTGCTCTCCTCCTGAGAGCCTATCCGGGTAGCTCTCGGCACGGTCAGCCAATCCGACCTCACTCAATAAATATAGCGCGGCTTGTCGGCCGATCGACTCGGGTGTGCCATTTAATTCAAGAGGCAGCATCACATTCTCAAGCACCGTCAAAGTCGGGATCAAATTGAAGAACTGATAGATGAAACCGACATTCTGTCGCCGCCAAAGGGTCCGCTCCGGCTCCCTCATCGCGGCAAGGTCGTTATTCTCAAAGTAAATCTCGCCTGAGAGAGGGGCATCCAATCCACCGATGAGATGCATCAAAGTGGATTTCCCAGAACCGCTTTGCCCCACCAACGCCAGTTGCTCACCCGTTTGGATCCTAAGGTTGACCCCAAGCAGCACTTCACGCCTCGCTCCCGCTTCAAGATAGCCATGAGAGACATTGTTGAGAGAGAGAAGGTCTGATAAGGGGGTTGTCATGGGATAGATCACAAGGAAGTCAGGGGGGCGAAGGTAAAGGTAATCTCCCTCCTATCAATGATAGGCGAAACGTCAGCCTTAATATGAAGCTGACCCAACAACCCCCCCAAAGTTCCATCGCCACAAGGTCAGGCTTCAATCTCAAAGTAAGGCGAGCGCGAGCAATCTCATGGTCTCCCATGGTTGATTGTAGATCGCCTCATCACGGTTCCTCTTTGAACACACCGCGGAGAAACTCAATCCAGTGGATGACCTCTCCCTTCGAATCAAGATGAAGCATGCATCCAATATTGGACGTCAGCGCGATCGTATCGGCCTCCCCCTCTAAGCCCAGATCTCTTCTTTTTTCTTGGCGGAGGCTTTGAGCCATCTCAGGGTTCATCAGGGAATAAACCCCCCCAGCGCCACAACAAAGATGAGGCGCTTTACCTTGACTGGGCGTAAAACCGAGTGAGAAAAATAAGGCCGTCAGGCGACCTTTGAGCTTCATGCCATGCTGAAGCGTACAAGGCTCATGAATCTTAAGGTTCAACCCCTTGACCCTCTCATGATCGATGCGATTGCTGATTTCAGGGGCGTGGTGTTCGATCAATTCAACTGGATCGAGGGTATATTGATGGATCCGCCTCACCTCTTCGGCCATTTCGGGATCATTCTGGTAAAGGGCCTCAAAGTCCCGAAGCATCAGACCGCAAGCGGAACTCGTCATCATAATGATGGGCGCTTGATCCCCCTTTAGCGAAGCATCAAAAAGGTACGGACGTAAGGCCTTCAGCGTTTTTCTGGCCTGTGCTTTTGCCGCCCCCCTTTCACCAAGATGATGACCGACAGCACCACAGCAGTCCGCATCTCCTATCTCGATGACCCTGTAGCCAAGCTTTCCAAGCAGATCCCTCAGCGCCTGATTAATCGCGGGGGCAAGATGCCGTTGAACGCATCCTTTCAACAGAAGAACCGTCTTCAGGGTTTCGTTGGCAGGCGACGGATCGGGACTTAATCGCCGGGGAAGCTCTAGATAGGGCTGGAAGGCTGAGGGCAGAACATATTTGAAACATCTCCCGACCCAAAAGCCAAGGCCTAACCCTCTCGGGTGAGACATCATCTTAGACACTATCACCCGGGGCAGCAAAGAGGCTATGCCCCGCGGGATACGGTCTTTCATCCACGCGCGGCCGATATCGATGATTCGGCGATATTCAACCCCACTGGGGCAGCTACTTTCACAGTTAAGACAGGTGAGACATTGATCGAGATGGAGCTGGGTTTTTGCGCTGACCGAATGACCTTCGACCATGGATTTAATGAGACCAATTCGGCCCCTTGGCCCCTCAAGTTCAAGACCTGTGGCCAAATAGGTGGGGCAGGTCGCATTGCAGAAACCGCATTGGACACAGCGGGAGAGAAGCTCCGCCGTATCCTCTCTCCTGAGCATCCTCTCTTCGGGCTTCATCTTTTTATCTTCATTATTGATTGAAAGCTTAAGCTCAGTTTGAGGAAAAGACCGCCAAGGGATCAAGGACCTTCAGGACGCCATCCTCCAAACGTCGAT
>RFVA01000113.1 GCA_009922685.1 Gammaproteobacteria bacterium
TTAGAGCCGCTGACCTTTGGGTGCCCTCATCCTCGTTAAGGGCCCGCACCAAAAAATCCAAAGGGGATGACACACAAGCGAAGTTCAATGCTGGATCAAAAGGCTTTTATGTCACCTTAGCGAACAACAAACTCGACTTCCGGTCTCAGATTGACATGCGCCCACAGTTGGTTGAGGCAGCATTTCAAAGCGAGTGCTTTAGGCGCAATTCAAAAAAGGAGACGCAACATGAATATCAAGATAGCCATTCTCTTCATATCCACGCTCTGGAGCGTTGTGGTGTCCCACAATGCCCTTGCCAGCGATCATAACCTCAGAAGATTCATAGGGCTTTGGCAGGCGGTCGATCCGGTTGATGGCTCGCTGTCCACCATCTCCATCAACAAGCTATCAAATGATACGGTGCATCTTCTTTATAACGACACCTACTTCTATCTTTGCAATGGAGGTCGTGGACTTGGTGTTGGCAATGGGACCAGATCAGGTCGAAACGCCATCGAATTTAGCGGCATCACGTATACCTGCGAAGACAAAAAGATCCCACCGGTCAATATTCCAGCGAGCTTCACTCTAGATGCTTCAGGTGCGTTGATTGAAGTTGATGAGGATCCGAACAGGACGCAGACCATTTTCTATAAGACTAGCCGGTAGCTCGGTGGTTTATTGTTTGTTTTTTATTGCCGTTTTATCGGCTCATCATTTCGATGATCGCTATTTTCCTCATTCCACTTACAGGTCATGGCTCGCAAGCTTATGAAAATTTATAAAAAAATCACACAAGTTTTCGTTGCTGCTTCAATCCTATTGATTTCAATGGATGCGAATGCGGTCCTCCATAGATTCACGCTCTTCACATCAGCTCCAAAAATCACAGAGGCTAACGTGATGGGGTCGCCATCCGTTGCGGGCGACGAGGTCTTGGCTAAGGAAGTCGACCATCCTGAAATCCGAATCGCAAGCTTTAGCTTTATGTTCACCAGTAAGGATCAGATCTACGTTCAGGGTGCCAATTTTTATGTCTCGGATAAAAACCCAGGCCTTATTGTGGGGTCGCCTGTTTATCGTATTGTCTGCGGTGGGACTGGAAAATATCTCGGCGCAAGAGGAGAGGTGGTGTCGACAAGATTACTTGATGGTAGTTATAAGCATGTCTTTAGGCTGATGCGTTAGTTGTCCATCGAGCCTTCAATAAAGAGGAGGCCATTACCGCCGAGGCTCTTAATTTTGATTCAGGCAACGTGAGGCTTTGAGGCTTGAGATGGACCTCTCTTTGAAGGTCAGGTGGCAATGGCCCCAAGCGAAGGATCTTATGATCTTTGGTGTTTAAGATTAAGGCAGCGAAGAACGCAGGTCGCTCCTATATCGCACAAAGCGGGGACTGATAGAGTCCTGGCTCTATTTAAGAAATACGAACAAATGAAATCACATCAGGATGTCCCGAGGTTTGTCGTTGTCATTACGCTTCTCTTGGGCTGTTACGATCTTTTACGTGGCGTCATGCACACCATTTTTTTGCACTATTCGGCGCTCCATATTGCAGGCCTTGATTTGTCGACGGCAACGGCCAGTGATCAGTTACGTCTTCTTGGGGCCTTTGGGATATCGAATTTTGAGACGGGGATCGCCCTGATCCTCATGGGGTTATACGCACAACGACTTGCCCTAGCGATGCTGGGCGTGATCCCTCTCTTGTATCTGCTGGGATATTTCGCGATTAAGAGCAACATTGCCGGCTACGAGCATTCGCAGGCAAATTGGGGTGGTGCCATGCCCTTAATGGTGTACATGAGCATCAGCGTCATTACTTTCCTGCTCGGCATGAGGTCGATATCAAATGGGAACAATTAGGGGCAACAGTCACCTTTTTCGCTGGAGTTACCCTTTTAGTTCTCGCGCTCATAGGGCTTAAGGTCTCTTCGAGACCGTTATGAGGATAGTAAGGGGGATGTCTGAACTGAGGCCCCTTGCTGTACTTGTAGTCCAATCCAGGCCGGATGCTTAAATTGATAAATGTGCTCCCCGATGGTGTTTTCGCTCTGAGCTTCTTTGTGGTAGTGAGTTACCGAAACTTTTCAAGGAGTTCACTGCCCTAAGTGATCATAGAGAGGTTAAGACCTGAGTGACACGGTCTAGGCGGATCTGAAGAATTTGGAACCACAGTGCTTTGAAACAAGAACCTGAGAGCGCTCCCCAAATTCTGGCTGGTAAGAGAGCCGGAGTACTGATTGCTTTGTGTAAATAACAATAAGGAGACCCCCCATGAAAACATCTCTGGCATTATTGATGGCACTTTCCGGGTTCGGCGTCACCTCAGGCGCCCTAGCAAGGAACGGTGATCTCTGTACCAAAACCGAAAGCACCTTTGCTGGTGGTTCAACCTATAACGGTTACTTTCACCTGAACTTCAATCGAGGCGATAACGCTTCTGTTGAAGGTCGCCAATGCGCGATGATGCCGGATGGGTCAGAAAACTGCTTCGCGGTTTATGGCGAGATGATCGCCGATAATGGAAAAATCGAACTCACGACCACCGCCGGTGATGAGCTGACGATCGCCCCCTATGGAAAGATGAATGCCTTTGCCACTCGTTACTGGTCAATCAACCCCGAAACGTTGACCGGGACGGGTACCCTCGTGTCCAGTCAGCTTGTATCCGGGAAGGTCACTCAGATAAGTGACATCAGCAAAGTGACGGTCATCCCTTGCCCGAAACGGACGGCAGAAGACCAGCAGAATCTCCGCATCTTGAGGAAGTTTGCACGGGATGCTGGAAACCTCAAGTAATTGTTGGGTGACATCGCCCTGGTGATTTCAGACGTTCTCGAACAAACTGCTACCGGATAATGGGATTGACCCCTCGATGACTGGGCAGCTGCTTAGCCATCCCATACCAGGGGATCAAGGATGGCTTTGCTTTCTCAGCAGGGGGTTAAGAGAATCTTTTTATGTGCTGTTGTGCTAACGATGTTCGCTGCCACAACATCGAGCGCAAAGGCGGCTTGCCGGCCTTTCACCGTCTAAACCAAAAACATACAACGTTCCGACAGCCCCGAGGGACCAAACGGGCCGATCGGAGACCTTGTTATCGCGAATGGCCTTATTTATGAAATGCCTACCTTGGGCGCTGCACCCATAGGGACGTTTGATATGTCTTCGATCATCAGATCGGTGAATAACATGACTGGGAGACCCCAGGTGTTCATCGAGACATCGTTCGATAAATCGTTTATGCGACAGTTAAATCAGCCCAAGAGTCTTTGTGGGGCATCTAAAACCGCAGAGTGGTAAATGGCGCCTAAGGACGATATCAACGTAACGGGCGTCGAAACGTATCCCCTTGGAGGGGGTGTTCCTGCGTATCCGAGGGTGTTCGGCCTTACTTCCGGTACCGGGCAGTTCGTTGGGGTGGATGGGGTAGTCAATATCTCCTACGACCCAACTACCCAGTTTTTCACGTATGTCTTCACCCTTATCGCACTGAAAAAACTGAAATTGTCGGTAAATCTAGGAGAGATGAGATCCCTCTCTCTTAAAATGAGGACTTAAATTAACCTTGAAATTCAGGGGTTATTGGAAAAACTGCCGATTGGCGGACTTCTTCGGCAATCATTCATCCGATAGGGGTTCCCATGTTCTCAGTCTTACTCAGCGGCAAATTGACTAAAGATCCCAAGCCTGGGGTCGGCAGGAACGGGCAGCCTTACTGCACGGCCTCGATTCGGGTGCCGGTTCAGGGTCAAAAAGAAGACGAGCCGGATTTTGCCTTTGCCAGTGTGATTGCTTTTGGCGAGGATGCTGAAAAGCTTTCGCGGTTGCTGATAGGCGATGCCGTTTCGGTGGCAGGATCTGCACGGCTGTCCCAGTGGGAGCGTGACGGCAAGCAAATGACGGGGCTCAATGTGACGGTGTCTGGCATTCTGAGCGTCTATGAACGCCGCAAGCGATCAGGGGAGCCCGAGAGGCAGAGTGAAGAGCGAGGCCACGCTTTAAGCTACGGGTCCTGAGTAGCGGCGAGATCACCGACGAGACTATCGAGCTTGGCTCAAGCAGCTTGGATACGTCAGGCTTGAGATGCGCCTGTCACAGAATTGCTGGGGCCTTGCTCTTAGAGCACCTCAAACCCTGTTCAGCGAGGACCCACTCTAGCTGGGTCGTCGCTCAGTGGATCGAAGGGGTCGTCCAACCGGATGAAAGTGGGGAGGGGTAGGGCTGATTGAGCATCCAAGTTCCTATGGGATGGCTTAGAGGGTGCAAAGGGGCAAAGTCAATCCGATGCAAAAGGAAGCGGGTAGGCGTTCACGAGGTTTGATCAGGCGGCCTTTTTTTCGACCTGATTTGAGGCTGGGATTGAGTGGATATGATCGATGGGCAGCCTGATGGTGACGGCTTCTCCTCGGATGCCTTGCTCGCAGACTTCACGCAACAGCGTATAGGCACACAGATCAAGGCGCCGGCAGGTTTCAGCAACGGTCATGACGCGGGCACGGAATAAGTCGCCTCGCTCTGATTGGCTGAAGAAGCTGGTTTTTCGCCAGATGACATAGGGGCGAAGGGCCCTCTCGGCGGTATTGTTCGTTAGGTCAAGACCGGGCGACGCCATAAAACGCCAGAGCATTGGCTCCGCCTTGAGCAGTTCCTTGCACATGCGCCCGGTTTTTTTCCCATCATGCTGGGCATGACCCTGCTCAAGAGAGTGCTTGAAGTTCTCTCGGGCGGCGATTAATCGTCGCCGGTAATGTTCAGATTGATACCCGCTTTTTCGCCATCGATGCTCAAGTTGGATGATGATCCTCGCGAAGTGGACCAGCCAGCGCCCGAGGTCCCCGGGATCCCCCTTGAATCCTGCCATACGCTCAAGGTTTCGAATGATATGGGCCCAGCAGAGCTGGCGTTGATCTGATGGGTAGTCGTTATA
>RFVA01000114.1 GCA_009922685.1 Gammaproteobacteria bacterium
TAATGGCATTGGTTCGGCACGAGATCGGAGCGATTGCAAAGCCCGAAGTGATTCAGTGGGCGCCACAACTTCCCAAAACCCGCTCTGGAAAGATCATGCGGAGAATCCTTCGAAAGATCGCGGCTCAAGAGATCGATCAGCTCGGCGATCTATCGACACTGGCTGACGCCAGCGTCATCGCCGAGATTCTTGAGGCTCGGAGCCTCCTTTAAAGGCAAAGGCTTAAAGCGCCTTTTTTCAAAGTTAACCCGCCATGTCGTCAAAAAAACGCGCCTTCCCGATCCCCTGGTCCATTTTAATCTATGGGAGCTTGCTGCTTGTTCTCATCGTTGTTTCATTCACCTATCGAATCTACATCAATCAGCACCCCCGTATGACCTATCAGGAAACCCTGAAGCCGATCACCGAAAACCCAGAACCTGAAAAAACCGTGGAAGTCGGACTGCTCATCGATAACCTCTACATTTTTGAGGCAGAGAAGAAAATGTTCGACGCCGATGGCTGGATTTGGCTGAAGTGGCCCCCCCAACTGCAGCAAAAAATGATCAAAAAAGGAATGACGCCTCAGGATCTTTTCGTGTTTTTTAATCAAGTTGACGATTGGGATTCCATGCTCACCCCCAGCAGCGAACAGCCGCTTAAAATGTCCGATGGGCGCTACTATCAGAAGTTTAGGTTTTCAGGGCATTTTTACGTCAATAAGCTCGATTTCAGGACCTATCCCTTTCATGCCATCAAACTGCCCATCGTGCTGGAATTGCTCAGCGACAAGCTCATGGGGCCAGGAAATACCCTTGACATTAGACTCGATGAGTCCCATTCAGGACTTGGGGCCTATATTGATCTCAGTGGTTATTTCACCAAAGGATTTGATTTCAAAAGGTACTACCACGAATCCGCCCATTCCATGAGCGAACCGGGGAGCAATGATGGCCCCAAGCAAGTTCCTCAAGCCCGAATGGAAATCGCCTATCAGAAAGCGCCGGTGATGACGGTCCTTAAAATCATCTTACCGCTGATCACGGTCATGACCCTGACCCTCTTCTCTCCGTCTATTTCATCCGCCGGCTGGGATGTCCGCCTCAGCATTCCGCCAACGTCCATTTTGACCCTGATTTTCCTTCAGCAGACCTATCAGACCTGGTTACCTGAGCTCCCCTACCTGACTTTTTTAGATACCCTTTATAACGTCTGTTACTTTACCAACTTGTCTCTTTTTGGCCTGTTTCTATGGGGTACCAATGAACACAACAAGGCCTCAGAGGCTGAGAAACCGAGCGTCACAGCGAAAGTCGACCGGATCGACAGGTACTTCCAGATCGGGTTGACGCTGATCATCGTCATCATGGCCACTTTAAACTGGTTCGTTTTAAGCCATCAAACGATTTGAACCCATGCGCCTCGCCACCAAAGGCATTCTTCTGAGAGGTCCCACGGGCGCCCTATTCGATAAGGCCTATTAGGAGGGCGCATCTGATGAAACCCTACCGACGCATCCTTATTAAGGAATGTGGAGACCCCCTGGTGCCGATTCCTAGAGACCTTTTCTCCCTCACCGAGCCTCACCCCTATGAGGCCTTTGGCGCCCCTTATGAGCGTGATCACCCCTGGCAGCTTCGAACCAGCGTCATCGACAAACTCGTGATCGCAGCAACCGCTCTCGATCGCCAAAAAAAGGGCTTTAAGCTGAAACTCTTTGATGCCTATCGACCTAACCGGGTCCAATCCTTCATGGTGCTCCATGAGTTCAAGACCCTTTCAGGCGGGCTTTCGCCGGAGCGGCTCCCACCCGATCAGCGCGAAGCCCTCTGGCAAAAGACCTTGAGAATCTGGGCAGAGCCCAGTGACGACCCGCTCACCCCGCCGCCGCACAGTACTGGGGCCGCTATGGATCTCACCCTCATCGATGGTGAAGGGTTGGAGATCGACATGGGATCCCCCATTGATGAAAATTCCGACCGTTCAAGCCCCGATTATTTTGAGACGCTTGATCAGGCCGTCCATCAGAACCGCGGCCTTTTATTCGAGGTGATGAGGGAGGCAGGATTTACCCGACACCCCGAGGAATGGTGGCATTTTAGTTTTGGCGATCAGATGTGGGCCTTCCTCAATCAATCCCCAAGAGGGCTCGAAGTCCCCATCGCCCGCTATGGCCGGGCAGATCTTCTACAGGAGAAAAGGCCTACAACAATGCCCTAAAACCGCTTGGGTAACATCTCAGCGAGCCAGGTAACCCAGGCTAAACACCCCGCCCCAAAGAGACCCTGGACGGTCATAAAGAGGACCAAATCCAAAAGCTCAGGGGGCCTTTCAAGCCTGAAAAGCCACCAAAAGGTGATGGCAAACGCCATAAATGAAATCGCTAAAAGATCAAAAACACGCCGGCATAAGGGCTCACACGCGATGGAATCCAGCCACAGATGGGTGAATAAAGCCGTCACCAAAAAAAGCATCCAGGGCCATAAAAACCCGATGAGGGAAAGATGAGGCCAGAACCCCATGATGTTAGGAAAGGTTCCCCGCCCTAAAAGAATGCCAAGCCAAACCCCACCTAAACAAAGGAGCACACTCAGGCCGATGTTCAGGAAGGCCCGAAGCGGGGTCCCCCCTTCAAAAAGATAGAGGGTTTCAATCGCAAAGGTTGAGAAGGTCGTATAAGCCCCCAAAAAACCGATCAAAAGGGCGACCCGATATTCCGCGGCGAAGGACGGTCTTTGAAGAAGCCACTCGGCAAAAAACCCCATCAGAAACGATCCCGTGACATTGATGAAGAGGGTCGCCACAGGGAACCCCCGACCGAAAGCGGCGTACAGGGCATTCGCCACCATAAAGCGGCTGACGGCGCCCATAGAGCCCCCAAGGGCTATCGCCAAAACGTGATTCAATGAGGTGGCCTCCTTATTCCAGCACCGCGAGATGGTTGAGGGCAATCAACTCCTTGAAGGTCTCGTTATCGAGCTGAGACAACCAAGATTCATCATTCCCAACGATCAAAGAAGCCACCTGCTTCTTTTCCTCAATCAGTCGATCGATGCGCTCCTCAAGCGTGCCCATGGTAATGAATTTATGGACAAAAACATTCTTCCTCTGACCGATCCTGAAGGCCCGGTCGGTCGCCTGATCCTCAACCGCCGGATTCCACCAGCGATCAAAATGAAAGACATGGTTGGCTTTAGTGAGGGTAATCCCAACCCCCCCGGCTCGAAGCGATAAAAGAAACACCCCGGGACCTGTTTCAGGATCCTGAAACTCAGTGATCATTCGTTCCCGCTTAGCGGCAGGAACACCCCCATGAAGATAAAAGACCGGGCAATCACAGCGCTCCCGGAGGTGCCGCTCAAGATGGCCACCGATTTCTGCGAACTGGGTAAAGACCAGTGCCGACTCTCCCTCTCCGATAACATCAGAGAGCATGTCTGAAAGCCGTTCAAGCTTCGGGGAACGATCCCCACTAAAACGACTGCCATCATGAAGAAATTGCGCGGGGTGATTACAGATCTGCTTCAAACGGGTGAGGGTTGAGAGAATAAGGCCTTGCCGGCTCATCCCATCGGCATCGCCAAGACGCTGCTCGACATCTTTGACCACCGCCTCATAAAGCGAGGCCTGCTCCTTGCTGAGATGGCAAAACTGTCGATTCTCTAATTTTTCAGGGAGATCCCGGATGATCTCGGGATCGGTCTTGACCCGCCTTAGGACGAATGGCTCGATCAGCCTTTTAAGCATATCCGCTCGACGCGGGTCATTATCCCGTTGAATAGGGAGTTCATAGCGCTGACGGAATTGAGCCTGTTTGCCGAGATAGCCTGGATTTAAGAAATTGAAGATCGACCAGAGATCCAGTAATCGGTTTTCGACCGGCGTCCCGGTGAGGGCCAGGCGGTGATCGGCCTGCATCTTGAGAACCGCACGACTTTGGGCTGATGCCGGATTCTTGATGTTCTGGGCTTCATCAAGGACCACCCGGCGCCAGTGGATGGCCGAGAGGATCTTTTCATCGCGTCGAGCGAGAGCATAAGACGTGATCACCACGTCCGCCTCAAGGCACGCCGCTTCAAAGGCTTCTGCATCGCGGACCCTGACCGTCCCATGGTGAATAAAAGCTCGAAGATTTGGCGTAAAGCGCTCCATCTCCTTCTTCCAGTTACCGATCACGGAGGTCGGCGCGATCAATAAGGTCGGTTTTAAGATCGCCCCCCCCTGTCGCTCCTCAAGGAGGCGGGCCAACACTTGGACCGTCTTTCCAAGACCCATGTCATCTGCAAGACAGCCATTGAGGCCAAGACGTTCGAGAAAACAAATCCAAGCGAGCCCCCGCTTCTGGTATTCCCTGAGTTGGGCCATGAGCCCTTTGGGATTGTCGAGGGGCTTCAACTGACGATGGTCATTCAGTTTTGACATCATCTCAGCAAGGGCGTGATGCGGCTCGACCTCAAAAAAATCAACATCCTCGGCCGTCTTTCGCATGAGATCAGGGAGACTCAGTCCCTCACCATCGTCCCGGTGACGCTGCCAAAATTCGAGCATCTCGCGCATTTTTTCTCGGTCAAGGGCTAACCATTGGCCTCTGAATCGAACCAATGGCGACTTACTTTCAACCAGTTGCGCCCACTCCGTCTCAAGGACCGTTTCATCCCCAAGGGCTAAATCGTAGCGATAAGCCATCAGATGCTGGAGGTCCATCGCATTGCGCCGGTTGGCACCAGAAGGGGATGCCCCCGAGGCCTTGAGCCGGATCTTCGCTCGCCGGCGTCCCTGGGGGGTCCACCAAGCAGGGACCAGCACGGTAAATCCCGCATCCTCCAACACCCAAGCATCTTCC
>RFVA01000115.1 GCA_009922685.1 Gammaproteobacteria bacterium
CCTACCCGATAGGCTCTGGTGCCATCACGGGTCCAGATGCCAGCGCCAAGTCCATAGAGGGTGTCGTTTGCAAGAGCCAGCGCGTCCTCTTCATCTTTGAACGTGGTGACGGAAACCACGGGGCCAAAGATTTCTTCCTGGAAGACCCGCATTCGGTTATGGCCTTCAAGGACTGTAGGTTTCACGTAATAGCCGCCATGGAGCTCACCTTCGAGCACGTTTCTTTCACCGCCAATGAGGCAGCGGGCGCCTTCCTGCCGGCCAATATCAAGGTAGGACAGAATCTTTTCGACCTGCTCTTCTGAGGCTTGAGCGCCGACCATGGTAGAAGGGTCTAAAGGATTTCCCTGCTTCATGGCGGCAATCCGCTCGAGGACTTTGGGCATGAAGCGGTCATAGATTGATTCCTGAATCAAGGCTCTTGAAGGGCAGGTGCAGACCTCGCCCTGATTAAGAGCAAACATCGCAAAGCCTTCGACAGCCTTATCGAGAAAATCATCGTCCTCTTGAAAGATATCCTCAAAAAAAAGGTTAGGCGACTTGCCGCCCAATTCCAGGGTCACCGGAATGATGTTCTGGGAGGCGTACTGCATGATCAGCCTTCCGGTGGTGGTTTCTCCGGTGAAGGCGATTTTGGCAATTCGGCGTGATGAAGCCAGGGGTTTTCCGGCTTCAAGGCCAAATCCATTAACGATGTTCAAGACCCCCGGCGGCAATAGATCACCAATGATGTCCATGAGCACCATGATGCTCATCGGCGTCTGTTCGGCGGGCTTCAGGACGATGGTATTGCCTGCCGCAAGGGCTGGGGCGATCTTCCACACAGCCATCAAAATGGGGAAATTCCAGGGGATGATTTGCCCTACAACACCCAGTGGCTCATGGAAATGGTAAGCGACGGTGTCTGCATCAATTTCTGCGATCGAACCCTCCTGAGCGCGGATGCAACCCGCAAAATAGCGAAAATGATCAATGGCAAGCGGGATATCTGCCGCCATGGTTTCCCGGATCGGTTTACCGTTGTCCCAGGTTTCAACCGTCGCCAACCGCTCAAGATGGGCCTCCATGCGATCCGCTATCCGGATTAAGAGATTGGCGCGTTCAGTGACCGATGTTTTCCCCCATTGGGGTGCTGCGGCATGCGCTGCATCAAGCGCTAAGTCGATATCCTCCGCCGTTGAGCGGGCAATCTGTCCGATCGATTTTCCGGTGATGGGTGTGACGTTCTCAAAATACTGTCCGAGGACGGGCGGCCGCCATTGGCCTCCGATGAAGTTCTCGTATCGCTCCTTAAAGGGACGTGTAGTCGTCATGGGGTTCTCCTTGGGCTTTAAAACGCCGATGTTGGCCCAAAGCCTTAGGAACCCAAGAACGAATTCCTAAAAAGGATGAGCCATTGTTTTTTGATGATGACCTAAGATTCGAATACAGATTCTAGACGTTTTTCAGGTTTTACCTCGAACGATAACCTTCCAGTCAGCAAAGCATCATAGAAACCGTTTAACCTGATTTCATACGAGACCCTTCTGGGGAGGGACTCATGATTCCATCGATCCTTTAGCGAGGCTAAGAACGTGATTGACAGACTCAAGGAACATCATCTGGAAGAGGTCATTTGGGGCATTATGAAGAATCATGAAGAGTGCGAATGGCTTGAATTGAGCCGTGCGGCCTTCCCTGGGATCTCCGATGGTGAAATTCTGGATGTGATTCAGCTCTATTTCTGTGAGGACATTGAGGAGCTTCTTGAAGATTAAAGTGCCTTTGGAGGTTATTTGAAGGTGGCGTCGACCTTGGTGAGGTTCACCACCTTGATCTGACAGGTATTGTCACTGCCAGCGCAGGCGCCTCCCCAGCCTGAAAACGTCCGGCCTTCTTGAGGCGTCGCGGTCAAAATGACCTCGGTGCCCGTCACAAAGGCATGGCCGCAAGTTCTTATGTTATTCCCGCATTGAAGCCCTTTGGGGGTACTTGAAATCGACCCATAACGGGTTTTGGTGACCTTCAATAGATACTTTGGTTTTGCTCTGAAGAGCGCCTTAAGGGTGGTTGTGGGTTGATTTAGAACCAAAGAGCAAGAGGGGCCTTCTGGGGTTTGGCAGCCGGTCCAGCGAACGAAGTCATAACCCTCCTGAGGGGTTGCTGTCAGGACAATCGCCGCATCCTTACCAAACTTCTTGAGGCAGTCAAATGTCCCAAGGCCGCAGACGATCCCATCGGGAGCACTGGTAATTTGGCCATGGGGTGGCCGAATCATCTTGATCTGGTAGTCGCTCGATGAAACAAATCGGGCATTGACTGAGAGATTGCCATTCATGGTCAGCGAACAGGTTCCAGAGCCTTGGCAGGCTCCAGACCAACCAATAAAGTTTTGTCCGACATCGACCGATGCGCTCAAGCTGACGGAGGTTCCTTGGGTATAAGAGGCTTTGCAGCCGGTGCCACAGCTAATACCGGAGGGATTACTGGTCACCAAACCGCTGCCTGAGCGGCTCACGGTGAGGGTGTATTGATTAGGGGCATCATCTCCCTCAATGGCGGCAACAATTTGATTGCTGCCGTTACTTTGAAGCCAGACGGCTTGGGCTTGTGTCCCTGTGGGCATAGCGACATCTGGAATCGAGGCATTCTGATTGGTATTGCTCAAGGTCTGACGGGTCGTCCAAACGCCCCCTTGGTAATAGCTGCCTTGAATCGTGGTGGTCGTTGAGGTTTGAAGATACCAGGTCGCCGTGGCCGCGCCATTGGAATTCGCGGCAATTTTGGGGAAGTAAGCATTTTGAGTGGCGGTGAGGTCGGTCAAACTCCCCCAACTTCCCGAGCTCAAAGGACGGGTCCTGATCACCCAAATGCCATCTGTGTTTTGTTGCATCCAAATGGCCACAGCACTGTTGGTTCCATTGGAGGCGATCTGAGGCGCGTTGGCATTCAGGGTGCTTGGGCTCAAATAATTGATATCGCTCCAAGTGCCCCCGGTCAGTTGGCGGGAAGCAATTTGGTAGATTTGGCCCGTGGCTTCCATCCAGATGGCTGTGGTCTGAAGCGCTTCATCGATGGCGATTTGGGGGAGCTTTGCGTTACCTGAAGAACCACTCAGTTGAGTGATGGTCCCAAAAAGGCCATCGCGAAATTGAACCGCCTGTATGGTACTGGTCAATCCGCCGTCATTGCTCATCCAGACCACCGTGTAGGTCCCATTCGAGGCCATGGCGACCTGTGGGTCATAGGCATTCAGGGTCTTTGAACTGATCGTTTTGGCGGGGAGCCATACGCCATTCTTAAAGGTGCGCGTTTGGACGACCCAAAAGCTGCCGTTGTATTGGGTAAACACCGCAAGCGCATTGCCGCTCTGATCAAAAACCACTTGGGGGTAATTGGCGCCCTGCGAAGGGTCACTGATCGTCAGGGGTGTTTTCCAGAGCCCTGTCGATTTATCGAAGTCGGCAGTTTTGATGATATTCGCGGTTCCTGCCTCAAGCCATACGGCTTTTGCGTTACCGTTACTGTCGATCGCTATTTGAGGGAGCGATCCATCCTTCCCAGTCGGACTGAGATCAGAAGCTTTCAGCTGCCACGCATTATTATTGAAGAAGCTGCTCTGAACGATCCAGTTGGTTCCATTTGATCGAGACCAGATGGCCGCGGCAACCCCCGAGCCATTCCCTGAGATCCTCGGAATTCTGGCGTCGTTACCGATTTGGCTGATATTTGAAGGGACCGTTGCCCAAGACCATTGGGCTAGACAGGCGGTAGGCCCTAGCGCTAGGGCGAGAAGGGCCGAAGAAAATAATCGACCCATAAAAGGCAGAACGGATTGAATGAGGCAATGCATCTGAGGCTCCCTGAACGATAACCTCATCGAGGCTATTTCTGTGCCCCATCCTACCCCTTTAAAGTGCTTTTTCGCCAGTTTGTCGCGGGGTCTTGAGACGTCTAGGGTCCCCTTGCGGGGCCGCTTGCGCTTTCCTGGCGCGGCATTCGATACATCGCCAATCACTGCCGGTTCTTTTTTCTGAAGGAGAGCAGTCTTTGTTTTGCTGGCAGCCAAGACAGAACTTGATTCGCCGGTTTCTAACACTTTCCCAGGTCCAACCTTTCTTGCTCACCTTTTGGGATCTCACATTTTCTAGTTGACACTGGAGAGCAGTGCGGCGTTTTCGCGCTTCTCAAGCCCTTCAATGATGAGATCGACCATGCGTTCGGCATACTGTTTTTCTTCTTGAGTCAGAGCCTTATAAAGGCTCCGGTACAGTTTGCTGAAGGAGCGCACATCATCTTCCTTGTAGGGAGGATCGATTTGCGTAAACACACTGGCGAGTTTGTCAAAATCCTGTGTATAGAGGTACTTGACCGGACGAATAATGCTCATTAACAGCCCTGTTAATTATGAAGTCGACGAAGGGGCTTTAAGGTGCCTTCGGGTCCTCGAAGCCACCTCAAGGCGGGCCATTAAGCCGGATGAATGTTACGGCTATACGGGGGGAGTGATGTCAGGAAAATGTCCGAAAAATGTCAGCGTCGATTCCGCTATGGGTAACCCCACAAAAGGCTCATGGCCGATGGCTTTTGGAGGCCAAAAGCCATCTTTTGGTATAACGAAGACGGCAAAGGGGGCTCCCTTTTAGGATGATTACGGGAGGCTTTTTTCAGGGTTCTTGGCGGGTTGCTCTGCCTTGAGTCTTAGATTCAGAAATTCTCCCTGGCCTTGCCAGTCGTGTCGCCTTCAAACGCCTTTCAAGTTCGATGATGCCGTTCTCAAGGGAGGCAT
>RFVA01000116.1 GCA_009922685.1 Gammaproteobacteria bacterium
GGCGCGGCCTTTAAGCGGCGACGAGGAGCGCTGCGACGGGAGATTCCCGCCAGGCTCGTCACCGTGGTTCTTTTGGAAACGGCGCTCGATTCACCCACAGGCACGTGGTGATTCGAGCAACGCCGTCATCCTGCCTGTGGCTTGCAATCCTTACTTCAGGAGCATGACACATGAACGCTGTTTCAAAGACCCAATCCTTCAGTGACTTTAAAGTCCAGGATCTAAGCCTCGCCGCTTGGGGCCACAAAGAAATTCGCATCGCCGAAACCGAAATGCCGGGCCTTATGGCTATTCGGGAAGAATACGCAAAGACCCAGCCGCTCAAAGGCGCTAGGATCACCGGATCCCTCCATATGACCATCCAAACGGCGGTCCTTATTGAGACCCTGATCGCCCTCGGTGCTGAGGTCCGCTGGGCGTCCTGTAATATTTTCTCAACGCAAGATCATGCGGCTGCAGCAATGGCCGATCAGGGGATTCCGGTTTTTGCCATCAAGGGTGAAACCCTCGAAGAATACTGGGACTACACCCACCGAATCTTTGAGTGGGCGGATGGCGGCTATTCCAACATGATCCTCGATGATGGCGGCGATGCCACTTTACTCTTACACCTCGGCGCTCGTGCCGAACAGGATCTCTCGGTACTTGGATCCCCGGGTTCAGAAGAGGAACGGGTCCTTTTTGCTGCCATCAAGACCAAGCTTCAAGAAGACGCTCACTGGTACTCCAATCGCTTGTCCAAGATCAGGGGCGTTACCGAAGAAACCACCACGGGGGTTCACCGTCTTTACCAGATGCATCAACGTGGCGAACTCAAGTTCCCCGGCATCAATGTCAACGATTCTGTGACCAAATCAAAGTTCGATAACCTCTATGGCTGCCGAGAGTCTCTGGTCGATGGCATCAAGCGCGCCACGGATGTCATGATCGCTGGAAAAATCGCCGTGGTCGCTGGCTACGGCGATGTCGGCAAAGGATCCGCTCAAGCCCTTCGGGCGCTTTCAGCCCAGGTCTGGGTGACCGAAGTCGACCCGATTTGCGCCCTTCAGGCCGCGATGGAAGGTTATCGTGTAGTCACCATGGATGAAGCCTGCTCTCAGGCCGACATATTCGTGACCGCAACAGGCAACTACCACGTCATCACCCATGACCACATGGTGAAGATGAAGAATCAGGCCATCGTCTGCAACATCGGTCATTTCGACAACGAAATCGAAGTCGCCGCCATCGAAAAATACCAGTGGGAAGAAATTAAGCCCCAGGTCGATCATGTGATCTTTCCGGATGGGAAGCGCATTATCCTTCTCGCCAAGGGCCGCCTGGTCAATCTCGGTTGCGGCACTGGCCATCCTTCCTATGTCATGTCTTCAAGCTTTGCCAACCAGACCATCGCCCAAATCGAGTTGTGGATTGAAAAGGACTCCGGGAAATACCCCGTCGGGGTCTATACCCTTCCAAAGCATCTCGATGAAAAGGTGGCTCGCCTTCAATTGAAAACACTCAATGCGGTGCTGACGACCCTGACCGCAGAGCAGGCCGCTTATATCGGAGTGACCCAGGAAGGCCCCTTCAAGCCGGATCACTACCGGTACTAAGGATCGGATCCATGCTCTCTTGGGGATCCACGATCATCGTGGGCTCCCAAGGTGGGTAGGGACCCACCACCCCTTTGCTGACACTGCCCACATCAGGCATGTGTCCCATCAATTTAGGAATGATCCGATGCCAGCAGCCAGCACCAACCCGATCTTCAGCATGGAATTTTTTCCGCCGCGAACGCCGGAGGCGGAAGCTTCCCTCGCCGGCGTCATCGAACGGCTCGCTCCCTTAACGCCCAGATTTTGCTCCGTCACCTTTGGAGCGGCGGGTTCCACCCGCGAGAAAACCTTCGAGACCGTCCTTAGCCTTCAGTCGCTGGGGCTTGAAGGGGCCCCCCACCTTTCCTGCATCGCCTCGACCCGGGACAATATTCGGGAAGTCCTCATGGCCTACCAAGCGGCTGATATCCGCCACATCGTGGCCCTTCGAGGTGACATGCCCTCCGGCATGCTCTCAGCCGGTGAATTTCGCTATGCGAATGAACTGGTCGCCTTTATTCGTGAGGAAACCCAAGATCACTTCCACATTGAAGTCGCTGCCTACCCTGAGATGCATCCTCAGGCCCCGAATCTTCGGACGGATGTTCAAAACTTCAAGCGCAAAGTCGAAGCCGGCGCTAATAGCGCAATCACCCAGTACTTCTTCAACCCAGAGGCCTACTTCCGATTTCTTGATGATTGCGAAAAAGCTGGAATAGATATTCCCATCGTCCCAGGCATCATGCCGATCACCAACCACACCCAGATCGCTCGCTTCTCCGAGATGTGCGGGGCCGATATCCCACGGTGGATCCGTAAGCGCCTAGAGCAGCTTGGGGATGACCGCGAGGGCATTAGGGCCTTTGGCCTTGAAGTCATTTCGGACCTTTGTCGGCGGCTACTGGAGGAGGGGGCTCCAGGCCTCCATTTCTATACCCTCAACCAATCAGAAGCGGTTCTCGGCATCTACCGAAACCTTGGGATGCTCATTCCGTCCGCATAAAGCTGTGATACCTTAAGTTCCCACCTTGGCACCCAAGCGTGTCATCCCATTGACGTCAATTACTGAGGTTTCCATGAGCCTTCTTGATTTTGTGTCCGATATCGGCCATGCGCTTTTTAATAGTGAAGAACACGCCGCAGAAAAAATTCAGCACCATATCCTCGCCGATAATCCTGGGATCGAGAACCTCGGCGTTCTCTTCCAGAAAGGCTTCGTGACCCTCACGGGCACCAGTAAGAGCTGGGAAGCGGTTGAAAAGGCGATCCTGATGGCGGGTAACGTCAAAGGGGTGGGCAAAGTCATTAGCAATATTGAGGTCAGTGAAAGTCAGGATCTCGCGCCTGGTGAACTTGGGGGCTCCGGTAATAGCCAGTATTACGTCATTAAATCAGGGGATACGCTCTCAGCAATCGCGAAACAATGCTTAGGTGATGCCTCGAAATATCCAGCGATCTTTGAAGCCAATCGGGAGGTCATCAAACACCCCGACAAGATATTTCCTGGGCAGAAAATCAGAATCCCTGCCTGATTTTGGGGGGCTTCATCGCCCCTTTTGATCCGATGCCAAATAATCAAGACCTCGCTCAGCGCGATCTAAAGGTCCTTTGGCACCCCTGTACCCAGATGAAGGACCACGAACAGTGGCCTCCTATCCCCATCAGACGGGCCTTTGGGGTTTGGCTCGAGGACTTTGAAGGAACGCGTTATCTCGATGCCATCAGCTCCTGGTGGGTCAACCTCTTTGGCCATGCGCACCCCGCGATTAACGCCGCGCTCAAAGATCAGCTGGACACCCTCGAACACGTTCTCCTTGCAGGTTTCACCCATGAACCTGCCGTCTCATTGGCAGAGCGCCTGACCCAGATCGCACCCAAAGGACTGTCCCGGTGTTTCTATGCCGACAATGGTTCCTCAGCGGTTGAAGTCGCCTTAAAGATGAGCGTCCATTATTGGCGCAACCAGGGTCAACCCGAAAAGACCCGCTTTATGACGCTTCAAAACAGCTACCACGGGGAGACCTTAGGGGCCCTGGGGGTTGGCGATGTCGGCCTCTACCGGGAGACTTATGACGCCCTTTTATTGACCCCCATCAGGGTCATGAGCCCTGATGCCTATCAGCGATCAGAGGGCGAAACCGCCAAGGACGTCGCACTTCGTGCCATAGCCGCCATGAAACAGGCCCTCGACACCCATGGCCATGAGGTCGCTGCGGTCATCATCGAACCCTTGGTCCAGTGCGCCGGCGGCATGCGGATGTACGACCCCTCCTATCTCACTTTATTGAGAGAGACCTGCGATCACTATGGGGTTCATTTAATTGCCGATGAGATTGCTGTCGGCTTTGGTCGAACCGGGACCCTTTTTGCCTCCCATCAAGGCCCTATGACCCCAGACTTCCTCTGCCTCTCTAAGGGCCTGACAGGAGGCTATCTTCCCCTCTCCGCGGTTCTGACCCTAGAATCGATCTATGACGCCTTTTATGCAGAGCACGCCGCAGGGAAAGCCTTTCTCCACTCCCATAGCTATACCGGGAATGCGCTCGCCTGCAGGGCTGCTCTTGCGACTCTTGATCTCCTCACCGAGACCACCCTCATCCGTAACCACACATTGGCTCAGGCGATGAAGGCCTCCCTAGAGACCCTTCAAGATCATCCAAACGTCGCTGAGATTCGTCAGACCGGGATGATTCTCGCGATCGAATTGGTGAAAGACAAAAAGACGAGGGAGCCTTTCGACAAGGCAGAACGCCTAGGGCATCGGGTCTATCGTCATAGCCTCAGCGCTGGCGTTCTCCTCCGCCCTTTAGGGGATGTGATGTATTTCATGCCCCCTTATGTGATCAGCCATGATGAGATCGAGCTTATGGGAAAAACAGCAATCGAAGGGATCCATCAAGCCCTAAAGGGTCACCGCTAGATGCGCATTTCACGGCTTTATCTTTCGGTGGCCCTCTCAAATGGCGCCCTGGTGCCACTGGACGATGCCGCGGCCCACTACCTCAAGACGGTGTTGCGCCTCAAAAAAGGCCATCCACTTACCGTCTTTCAAGGAGATGGCCGCGAATGGCCAGCAACCGTCGAAGCCCTTGGACGGGAAGGTGTTTTGCTCCAGCTTGGGGAAAGTCTTTTACCCTTGAGAGAATCCCCCTTAAAAACCCATCTGGCCCTTGGCATTTCAAGAA
>RFVA01000117.1 GCA_009922685.1 Gammaproteobacteria bacterium
AAGCTTAGGATGGGAGCCAACCAGCGGACCAGAGCCTCGGCCATGTGGTACATCGCTGACTGTCCGGAGCGACGCAGGGGGCTATTCTCTTGCGAGGTGTACTGGCGATCCTTGAGGATATCGAGATAAAAGCTGCCAAGATCCACCGAGCAAAAATGATGAACGCGCTGATAGACCGTGTGAAACTGGTAGGTCTGGTAGGCCTCGATGACCTCGGCCTGTAATTGGAACGCTCGATCGACGGCCCAGCGGTCGAGCGGCAACAACGCATCAAGGGGCACCAGATCGCGGTTTGGAACAAAGCCTTCGAGATTGGCCAACAGGTAGCGGGCGGTATTCCTCAGGCGTCGGTAAACATCGGCGGTCCGCTTGAGGATTTCATCGGACACATGCATTTCCTGCCGATAATCGGTGGCAGCAACCCAGAGTCTTAGGACATCGGCGCCAAGGTTCTGCATGACCTTTTGTGGGGCGACCACGTTGCCCTTTGACTTCGACATTTTTTTGCCCTCGGCATCGACGACGAAGCCATGGGTCAACACTTCACGATAGGGCGCGACGTCCTGCATGGCGACCGAGGCCAGGAGGGATGATTGGAACCAGCCGCGGTGCTGATCGGAGCCTTCAAGGTAGAGATCTGCCGGGAAATGAAGGGCGGATCTTCGCTGAAGGACACAGGAATGGGTGACGCCTGAATCGAACCAGACATCGAGGGTATCGGTGACTTTTTTATAATCCCGAGCGTCCTCGCCTAAAAGGTCGCTGGGATCAAGATCGAACCAGGCTTCGATGCCACGCGTTTCGATGCGCTTCGCAACGGCTTCGATGAGGGCTTCGGTCTTTGGGTGGGGTTCATTGGTTTCGCGGTGGACGAAGAGGGCGATTGGAACCCCCCAGTTGCGCTGACGAGAGACGCACCAGTCGGGTCGATGGCCGACCATGCTCTCGATGCGTGCCTGCCCCCAGTCTGGGATCCAGTCAACCTTCTCGATTTCTTTGAGGGCCTTGCCACGAAGACCCTCAGCCTCCATCGAGATGAACCACTGGGGTGTTGCCCGGAAAATGACGGGGGTCTTGTGGCGCCAGCAATGGGGGTAACTGTGCTCGATGCGGGCCTCATGAACCAAATTGCCATGCTGCTTCAGCACGTCAATCACATGCGGATTGGCGCTCATCACATGTTCGCCGGCAAAAAGCGGCGTATTGGGAAGAAATTTACCATCATCCCCGACCGGGTTTTCGATCGGTAGTTGGTAACGCATGCCCACGACATAGTCCTCCTGACCATGTCCTGGCGCTGTATGAACGGCGCCGGTACCGGCATCCAGTGTCACATGGTCGCCAACAATAACAGGCACCTCTCGGCTCTCGAAAGGATGCTGAACGGTAACGCCTTCGATGGCGGCACCTAAGGCTCTTCCAATGACGCGATAGTCGTTGATATCCCAGCGGGCCAGAGCCTCACCGAGGAGGCCATCGGCGATCATCAGGTCGGCGATCATCAGGCGTTCATGATTTGAAGGGCACTCGATCAGGACGTATTCAACCTCAGGACCTAGAGCCACCGCCTGATTCGCGGGGAGGGTCCAGGGGGTGGTGGTCCAGATCACAATCGAGATCGGTCCCTGGCCCGGCATGGCTATCGATTTAAACCGCGAGAGGAAGGTTTCCTCGCTGGCGACACGAAAACGGACATCAATGGCTGGGGAGTGCTTATTCTCGTATTCGACCTCGGCTTCGGCGAGCGCAGAAGCACAGTCGGTGCACCAGTGAACCGGTTTAGCCCCTTTGACCAGATGCCCCTTGGCGTTCATTTTGCCAAGGGCTCGAACGATATCGGCCTCAAAGGCAAAATCCATCGTCAGGTAAGGCTGGTGCCAGTCGCCAAGGACCCCTAAGCGAATGAATTCCTGACGTTGGGTATCAACCTGGTGGCCTGCATAGTCGCGGCAGGCTTTTCTGAATTCGGCGGGTTCGACCTTGACCCCGGCCTTGCCGATCTTCTTTTCGACCATCAATTCAATGGGGAGGCCGTGACAATCCCAGCCGGGGACAAAGGGGGCATCAAATCCTTGAAGATTCTTGCTCTTGATGATGAAGTCTTTAAGGACCTTGTTGACCGCATGGCCGATATGGATTTCGCCATTGGCATAAGGGGGGCCATCGTGGAGCACAAACAGAGGCTGCCCCTTTCGGGCCTCGCGGATCTTCCCATAAAGGTCCATGGACTGCCATTGGGCCAGCTGCTGGGGTTCCCGCTGAGGCAAATTGCCCTTCATCGGGAAATCAGTGGCAGGAAGATTTAGCGTGGCTTTGTAATCGGCAGTCATGATCTAAACGCTCGGGTGATTCGTGACGCCGGCGAAAAAGGTTCGTGCGGCGATAATATCCAGTTCAATCTGGGCCTTAAGGGCCAGAAGATCTTTGAAGCGGCGTTCCTCACGCAACTTCGAATGAAATTCGACCTCGACGCGCTTGCCGTAAAGGTCGCCCTTGAAATCAAGGAGGTGGGTTTCAAGGAGAATCGTCTCATTGCCGGTCACGGTGGGCCGGACGCCCACGTTGGCAACCCCCGGAATGGCGTGTTCCCCTAAACCGCGCATTGTAACGGCAAACACCCCATGGACTGGAGTGTTTTTGCGCTGCAACAACAGGTTGGCGGTTGGGAATCCGAGCGTGCGGCCGCGCTTTTGGCCGTGGATGACTCGGCCGCAGACTTCATAGGGCTTGCCAAGAAGCCGGGCTGCCCGTTCCAGTTGCCCCTGAGTGAGGGCTTCCCGAATTAAGGTGCTGCTGACCCTCTCCCCCTCCATCATGACGGAGGGGGTGTCTACCACCTCAAAGCCATACTGTGACCCGGCGAGGCGAAGACCTTTAAAGTCCCCGGCGCGTTGACGGCCAAAGCGGAAATCATCGCCAATCACGAGATAACGAAGCTTCAAGGCGTCCACCAGGATTTCTTTGATAAAGGCCTCCGGGAGCATTTGAGCGAGGGCTTGATTAAATCTCAGAATCAAGAGGTGATCGACGGGAAGCTCTGACAGGCGATCCACTTTTTCCCGAAGCCGCATGAGCCTGGGTGGGGCATGGTTTGGATCAAAGAACTCTCTAGGTTGGGGTTCAAAAAGGACGACACAAATGGGAAGCTGAAGGCGCTCACCTTCCCTTCGAAGTCGCTCGATGACCCCGCGGTGGCCCAGGTGGACGCCATCGAAATTACCAATGGTGGCGATACAGCCTTGGCTTGGGAGGTGTTGGGATTGAAGTCCAAGTGCGATTTTCATGAGGGGTCCCTTTCGCCCTCCTTCATGAGGAGATGGCGAGGCCTAAGGCCCAAGGCGATCAGGGTGACCAAAAAGATCCCGAGGCCTCCGGTGACGCAGAGGAAGAGCTCTATTAAGCGCGCGCTGTTGCTCGCGTTGGCCCAGTCGGTGTGGTGGCTCTCTCCGATCAGGAAGAGGGCCATGAGGAGGTTTGCCGCCAATAGGCGAAGGCCAAAGAGGCCCCAGCGCTTCCCGGGTTGATAGGAACCCCGCCGAATCAGGGTCGCTCCCAGAAGTAGGGCATTGGCGGTGGCTGCGAGAGAGGCCGAGAGAGCAAGCCCTGCATGGCCCCATCCCGGGGGGGCGAGCCAAAGAGCGAGGCAGACACTGAAGACGACATTGAGGCCCACGCAGTAGATTCCGATCAGAGCCGGTGTTTTAAGATCCTCTTGGGCGCTGAAGGCCGGCACCATGATTTTTACGCCTAAAAAACCCATCAGGCCAAGACCATAGGCCATGAGGCTCCGAGCCGCCATGCGGGCATCTTCGGGGGTGAACTGATCGTGCTGAAAAAGACTGAACATCAGGGGTTCTGCCAAAATGATGAGGGCGAGGGTGGCGGGTATCCCGATTAAGAGCCACCAACGCAAGGCCCAATCCAGCGAGAGTGAGAAGCTTTTATGGTCACCGGCTGATTGTTTCTTTGAGAGGTAGGGAAGAATCACGGTGCCAAGGCCGACCCCGAAAATGCCGAGTGGGAATTCTACCAAACGGTCTGAGTAGTAAAGCCAGGAGATGCTGCCCGTGGTCAGGAGTGAGGCCAAAAAGGTATTGATGAGCAAATTGAGTTGGGTGACCGAGGCGCCAAAGAGGGCGGGCGTCATCAATGTAATGACCCGGCGAACACCTGGATGGCTAAAATCGATGCGCGGCCAGTCAAGAAGCCCCATCTTCAACAGCGCGGGGACTTGAATCAGGAGCTGCAAGGCGCCGCCGACGAAGACCCCGATACCCAAAGCCAGAATCGGTGGCTCCATCCGCGGCGCCAGCCAGACTGCGGCAGCCATCATGGCGCCGTTGAGGAGGGCTGGGGTGAAGGCGGGGATCGCAAAAAAACCGAAGGTGTTGAGCAGCCCCCCGGCGAGGGCGGTCATGGCAATGAAGAAGAGATACGGGAAGGTGATCTCGAGGAGTTCCTGGGTCAAAGCAAACTGATCGGGATGGTCCCTGAAGCCGGGTGCAAACAGCCAGACCAAAAAAGGGCTCAATAGGACGCCAAATCCCGTCAGCAGCACCAAGACGAGGGCAAAGCTCCCGGTGATCCGATTCAAAAAACGTTGAAGGTCCTGAGGATCGGCGGTCTCCCGCGTTTGGCTGAGGACCGGGATGAAGGCTTGAGAAAAGGCACCTTCAGCGAAAAGGCGCCTCAAGAAATTGGGGATCTTGAAGGCAACGAAGAAGGCATCGGTGCCGCCATTCGCCCC
>RFVA01000118.1 GCA_009922685.1 Gammaproteobacteria bacterium
TGAGTACGGCCAGAAACTTTGATGGGCTTTTTAGGCCTGGTGATCATTTTGGATGAGGGTTGAGGGGTAAACACCCTCACGGGAGTTGAAAACAACTCCCGATTAGGCGAGTCTTTGGGTTCTCACACTCAAAAACTTATTCCAGTGTCCCATTTTCTTGTTTCCGATCCCATCCTTTTTTCCTCTCTTCTTGATTTTGATGCCGAATTAGCTGATGAGTCATGTGCCAAAGGGTGCCCTCATTGTGGTCATGACGTTCTGCACCAATCACACTATCCGCGAAAACCCCGGGGCATTCATCCTGATCATCGCGAGATCTTTTCCTTTCGCTTCAGCTTTTGTTGTGCCGCCTGCCGTAGGCGAGTGACCACGCCGACCCTGAGGTTCATGGGTCGTAACGTCTACATTGGCCTGGTCGTGGTTCTGGCCTCCTGTTGCGAAGGGCGAATCACGGCATGGTTTTCCCGGGTTTCCGCGCAGACGGGGATTTCGCTCCGCACGTTATGTCGATGGCGAATTTTCTGGACGAAGGCATTTCCCCGATCTTCGTTCTGGCGGGAGGCTTCGGGGCGGTTGATGCCACCACCCCCTGAAGATGTCTTGTTACCGCAGTCTCTGATGGACGTCTTCGCTTATTCCAGAGGCGATGGTCGTGTTGCGTTTCTCAGGCTCCTCAGTCCGATCACGACCGGCCCCGGTATCACGTTCCGTGATGGTCACCGATTTCACGCAGAGGATGCGGCTCGTTCATAACGTGATGACTCGATAGCCTTGCCTCCAACGCCAAGGTGCCGCCGGTACCGCGTTATCCTGGAGGATCCATGAACCCGACCCATGCCTCGCACCGCGATCAATGGGCGCGCTTGCGCTTTTTAATCGTCGGCCACCTTTTGGCCGAGCCCCCAGAACACGGGGCGCTCTTTAAAAGCCTCACCGAACTTGCCAGTAAAACCTGGCGGCATCCACTTAATGGAGAGCCGATAACATTCGGTGTCTCTACCCTTGAGCGCTGGTACTACAAAGCGCTTAAGGCCCATGATCCGGTCAACACCCTTAAGAACCGCCTCGGAAGTCACTACGGTACCTTTCCCAGCCTCTCGATCGAAGTCAGAGACCAGCTGGTCGGGCAGTACCTGGAGCACCCCGGTTGGACCATGAAGCTGCATCACGACAACCTGATAAGCCTCAATCGGGCCTCAGGGCGGGTGGTTCCTTCTTACCCCACCGTCCGCCGTTTTCTAAAGGCCCGAGGACTCTTCCGAAAGGCACGCCCAAAGCGGCAAACCGCAGGGGCTATTGCAGCCCTAGAACGGCTTGAGCAGCGAGAAGTTCGAAGCTATGAGGTCGAGCATGTCGCGGCCCTTTGGCATCTGGACTTCCATGTGGGCTCAAGGCAAATCCTCAACCGCTCTGGCGAATGGGTGACGCCCAAACTCCTCGGGATCCTGGATGATCGATCGCGGCTGGTCTGTCACCTCCAGTGGTATGGGGATGAGACCGCCGAGAGTCTCATCCATGGCCTCAGTCAGGCCATCATGAAGCGAGGGCTTCCCCGCGCCTTGATGACGGACAATGGCGCCGCCATGGTGGCCGGCGAGACCGTACAGGGCCTCAATGATCTCGGCATCCTTCATCAACGAACGCTGCCTTACTCGGCCTACCAGAACGGCAAGCAGGAGTTTCTCTGGACCCGGGTCGAATCCCGATTGATGCCGATGCTGGAGAGTGAGGAGCACCTCACACTGAAGGATCTAAATCTTGCGACCCAGGCCTGGGTCGAGCAGGAATATAACCGGACCGTTCATAGCGAGATCAAGACAACGCCGCTGGCGCGTTACCTTGAGGGGCCCGGTGTCAGCAGGCCCAGTCCTAGTATGGAGGCGATAGCCGGCGCCTTCCGCCTCAGGGTCGCGCGTAAGCAGCGGCGCTCCGATGGCACGGTCTCCCTGGAGGGGGGACGCTTTGAGATCCCCTCACGGTACCGGAACTTCGCGATCGTTCACCTTCGGTATGCCCGCTGGGACCTGAGCCGGGTTGATCTGGTCGATCCTCGGAGCGGTGAGGTGCTTTGCTCCATCCGTCCCCTCGACAAGACGGCCCATGCCTCCGGTGTAAGAAAGCGCATGGCGTCCCAAGGGCCTTCTCTCCTATCCCCGCCTGCCACGGGTATGGCCCCTCTGCTCAAGGAGTTGATCGCCGACTACGCCGCCTCAGGACTCCCCCCCGCCTACATCCCCACGCATGACGAGGACTTCGAATGAACCATCAAATTCAAGCGCTCTATGGCCTCAAATGGAACCCCTTCTCTCAGGATATCCCCACCCACGCCCTGTTCATCCCTGAGCGCATGGCCGAATTCTGTTGGCGGATCGAAAATACCTTAGTCCTTGAAGGAGGCTTCGCCATGATCCACGGCGACCCTGGAACCGGCAAAAGCGTTCTGCTGCGCCACCTCGCCGGGCGGCTCGAGCGCACACCGGATCTGGTGATCGCGACGATCAGTCATCCCCAGAGTCAACTCAACGACTTCTATCGAGAAATGGGTGATGTCTTCGGTGTTCCCTTAACACCCAATAACCGATGGGGGGGCTTCAAAGCCCTTCGGGACCGCTGGTTGAACCATCTCGAGTCCTGCCGACAACGACCGGTCCTTCTGATCGATGAAGCACAGGAGATGGGCTCTCAGACGTTGAGCGAACTCCGATTAATGTCGAGTGCACGGTTCGACTCATTGCCGCTCCTGAGCATCATTCTGGCTGGAGATGCACGGCTTCCAGAGCGGCTTCGGCGGGAGGAGCTGCTGCCGCTCGGGAGTCGTATCCGCTACCGGTATGCGACGGAGTATGCGAGTCGAGAGGAGCTTGGTGTTTTCCTCGAGCATCTCCTGACCGAAGCTGGTAACGCCGCTCTGATGACCCCCCATCTGCGCAGCACTCTCTGCGATCATGCTGCGGGCAACTACCGAATCTTGATCTCCATGGCCAATGATCTCCTCTCGGTAGCCACTCAGAGAAACCTCGCTCAGTTGGATGAGAAACTCTATCTTGAAGTCTTCGCCCAACCGAACACGCCCCGACAGATGAAAAGGGGTCGGTCATGAGAGTGAAACAATCAAGGGTTGAGTTCGAACCCATAAGGCCAAACCCCTCCTGGGTCCTCTCACAAGACCGCCCCATGACACCCCGGGGCACTCGGGTGACCCTTTACCTGCCGGAACTGAGCGACTCATCGGTCAAGGTATGGCACAGGGTCATGAGAGACATCCTTGGCGCCTTCGAAGATCATTACCAGCAGCAGCTGGCCAGAGCCTATGGATGGGCCCCTTCATTGACAGAGGATGAAGATGGGGACGATGACGACGATGACTGGGATGAAACCCTCTGACCTCTGACCCTCACCGAAGCTGACGCTTAGGTGAGAAAACCAGATGCAAATAAAATCAGCGAAGTCCAACATGAATGATGATGGCCTGACGGCCATCATCAAACGTGAAAATACAGCCATCAAATCACGTGATCGCACTCATCCATCTGCCGTTCACGACGAAGATCATTTTCAAATTCTGCGATCGCACCTAACATAGAGAACATCAATTTGCCAGTCGGAGTGCCTGTATCAATGTTCTGATCCAACACCCTCAACTGGACACCCTTCACTTCTAGAATGTTGACGATGTTCCAGAGATGCCGTGTTGACCGCGAGATCCGATCTAACTTTGTGATCACCAGAACATCACCTTCTTGAAGTGAATTCAGACAGAGGGTCAACTGTTCGCGGTTATCAATCTTCCCGCTCTTCTTCTCCTTGAAGATCGTGTCACAGAAGTCCAGTTTCTGAAGTTGCACATCCAGTGACTGACCGACTGATGAAACTCTTGCGTATCCGATAGTGTTCATTGCGATTTTCTATTCTCAAAAGGTTCTTGACGATCTGAGAATGGACGCTAACAGGACTCCAGAGGAGGTCAAGCGCGGATTTGCAATTTATTTTCAGTCTCAGAAAGTACACTTATTGAGATCAACCGGCGCTCTTCCGTTTGGAGTGGAAATCAGCATAACCTAATGGATCTTTTGGCCTAGCATTGAGATGATTTCGAGCATGGATTCCACTTCCCTCTTCACCGCTGCCCTTGGCCTCCAAGATCCTTGGAAGGTCGATGAGATTCGTTTTGAGCCTGAACAAGGAGAGATCCACTTTGATCTCGCTTGTGATGCCAAACGACTGGGGTGCCCAGTTTGCGCTGCGGGTGATCAATCGATTCATGATCGGACTCAGAGGACTTGGCAGCACCTTCACTTTTTCCAGTTCAAGGCCTTTCTGCACGCGCCTTTGCCTCGGGTGAAGTGCGCCCAGTGCGGCAAGGTTACGCAGGTGGAGGTGCCTTGGGCCCGTCCTGGAAGCGGCTTTACCCTCTTGATGGATGCCTTGGTTCTGACCTTGGCTAAAAAACTTCCCGTTTCCGCCATTGCCCAGATGTTTGGGGTCTCCGAGAACCGCATCTGGCGGGCCATCAATGTCCATGTGGAATCTGCCCGTCAGGCGACCACCTATAGCGAAGTCAGGGCCTTGGGTGTCGACGAGAAATATGTCGGACGCCGACTCGGGTACCTCTCGATTTTTCATGACCCTCTCGCCCGTCGAGTGATCGGCACCGCCGAAGGCCGAAAGGCCGACACCTTTGAAACGTTTAAGGCCGAT
>RFVA01000119.1 GCA_009922685.1 Gammaproteobacteria bacterium
GCGCCCGAAACGATCGGATGATCTGATGGACTTCAGGTTGGTCTGCGGTATGGATGTGGAGGAGCTGTTCATGCGGGTTACTTCCATCCCACTCGGGATTTTGAGGCTCATCCCGCAGCAGTGCATCTTTGATCAGGAGCCAGATCACATCGATACGGAAGCCATCGACACCGCGTTCGAGCCAGAATCGAATGACGTCCAGCATCGCTTCTAAAACGGCGGGATGGCGATAATTGAGTTCCGGCTGGGTCGAATCAAACTGGTGAAGGTAGTACTGTCCGCTGGCGCTATCGAGGGTCCAAGCCGGGCCGCCAAAGAAGCTGAGCCAGTTGTTGGGGGGCGCGCCCTCCATCCCGGGGTCCCGCCAGACATACCAGTCGCGCTTGTCATGATCGCGATCGCTTCGGCTATCGATGAACCAAGGATGCTGATCCGAGGTGTGGTTTGGGACCAGATCCAAAATCAGTTTCATTCCCCGCTGGTGGGTAGCGGTCAAGAGCGTATCGAAGTCCTCGAGGGTTCCAAAGAGGGGATCGATCCCTTCATAGTCCTTCACATCGTAGCCAAAGTCACGCATGGGTGATGGAAAGACCGGAGAAAGCCAGAGGCAGCCCACATGAAGGCTTTTTAAGTAGTCGAGCCCTTCCAAAATACCCCGAAGGTCGCCAACGCCATCCCCATTGGTGTCTTTGAAAGAGCGGGGATAGATTTGATAGACAATAGCCGACTCCCACCAGGGATGAGGGTCTTTAGGGGAATCCTTAAGGGCGTTCAGCGCCATAGTGCCTGGCCATCACTCTCGATGACCTCTCGGTAGAAGAGGGCGCTGTCTTTGAGGGTGCGGGTCTGGGTGTCGTAGTCGACATGAATGAATCCAAAGCGTTTGGCGTAGCCATAAGCCCATTCGAAATTATCCAAAAGCGACCAGGCAAAATAGCCCCGAAGATCCACACCTGCCGCCATCGCTTCTCGGGCAGCCAGCAAATGGCTTCTAAGGTAGTCGATGCGACGTGTGTCCCTCACACGCTCATCGATCGGTGCGCCATCATCGAAGGCCGCTCCATTCTCGGTGATGTAAAGCGGTATGTCGCCATAGCGTTCTTTGACCCATAAGAGGCAGTGCTTGAGCCCATCCGGATAGATTTCCCAGCCCATATCGGTATGGGGTGAAGTTTCCTGAGGAATGCGATCGGCATGAAAGGGAGCCAAACCCGGTGCATCAAGGACCACAGATCGACTGTAGTAGTTGATCCCGAGATAATCGATGGGCTCTTGGATCAGCGCGTAATCCGCTTCTGGATAGGGAGGTAGCCCTGCGCCATGGATCTGCTCGAGTTCGAGGGGATCGTGTCCAAGGAAGAGAGGGTCGAGGAATTGGCGGTTCATCCAGGCATCCATGCGGGCAGTCGCTGCAAGATCTTCCGGTCGCTCTGATCCTGGGTATTTGGGTTCAAGATTGATGACGATGCCCATCTGCCCCTGACCCTCAGCACGAAACGCCTGGACCGCGAGCCCGTGTCCTCGAAGGAGATTGTGAGCGGCATCACGCGCCTTCAGGACATCACTGATTCCGGGAGGGTGGGCGCCTTCGATATAGCCCGCATGAACGATGACCCAAGGTTCATTAAAGGTGGCCCAGTGGGTCACCCGATCCCCGAGTTGGGCCAGCGTCGCTGCGGCATAGTCACTGAACCAGTGAGCCGAGTCGCGGTGGGCCCAACCCCCCAGATGATCAATAGCAAGTGGCATGTCCCAATGATGAAGGGTCACGTAGGGAACAATCCCGGCGCGGTTCAGCTGATCCAAAAGACGCTTATAAAAGTCGAGGCCTTTTGAATGAATGGGGCCACGCCCCTCCGGCATGATTCGGCTCCAGGCGAGGCTGAAGCGATAGGCCTTAAGCCCCATGGTTTGCATGAGGGCGACATCTTCTGGATAGCGATGATAATGATCACAGGCCCGATCGCCGGTGTCATCATTCAGAATCTTGCCATTTTTAAGATGGGTGAAGTGGTGCCAGTTGCTGATGCCGGCGCCATCGGCGAGCGGGGAGCCCTCAATCTGGTATGCAGACGTGGCGGCACCCCAGACAAAATCGCGAGGAAAAGAGGGTGGGTTGTTCATGGTGTTGCGAACTTTACTTCACGAGGATTAGCTGTCGATACTATCAGGTGGATGTGATGTCATGCATCCTCTTCCTAGAGACACCCGTCATTGGACGCCCGGTCCCCGGATGCGGTGGTATTCTTTCTCCCTTATGGGCTCTTCCTGGATGAGGGTGAAGGATTTGATGGGCGCCAAGCCGCTATTTTCTGTGTGCCGAGAGCTCTTTTTGCAGGGTCTCCTGGTGGGCTTCGCGGCGGGTCTTTTGATGAGCTGCGCCACTTCGCCCCCGAGTCATCCTCAAAATATCTGTGACATTTTTGAGGAGAAGGCGGCGTGGTACCCCGCGACGCTTGAAGCCGAATCGAAATGGGGTGTTCCGGTGGAGGTCCAGATGGCCATTGTCCGGCATGAGTCGTCTTTCGTTGCGGATGCAAAGCCGCCTAGGCAATGGTTTTTGGGATTTATTCCGCTGTCGCGTCCCTCCACCGCCTATGGGTATTCCCAGGCACTGGATGGCACCTGGGAACGTTATCAGAACAGCACCGATCAGGGCGGGGCTGAACGGGATGATTTTGGTGATGCCGTTGATTTTATCGGCTGGTACAGTCACGAGACCCAAAAAGAGCTGGGCATTCCCCCCTCCGATGCCTATCGCCTTTACTTGGCCTACCACGAGGGACAGGCCGGTTATCGGCGGGGAAGTTATCGCGCCAAACCCTGGTTGCTGGGGGTGGCGCGGTCGGTTGATAAAACCGCTACAAGATACCAGCATCAGCTGAAGGACTGTCCTCCTGATTAAGGTCGACTGTCCCCTGCGAGCCCTCACACTTATTTGACATCAGGATGCCGATGGAATTGTTTGCTACCGCCCCCTTGGGGATTGAGCTGTTACTGGCGGATGAACTTCGTCTTTTAGGGGTTCAAAACCCAATGTCTGGACGCGCCGGGGTTGCCTTTCAAGGCTCTCTTGAGACGGCCTATCGGGTGTGTCTTTGGAGCCGTTTGGCCAATCGGGTGTTATGGCCGATTCATCGATTTGAGGCGGCGACGGTTGAGGCGCTCTACAACGGCATCAGGGCGATTGATTGGGGTGAGCAGATGGACCCTGAATCGTCCTTGGCGGTCGATTTCGCCTCCAGTCGTTCGGCCATTACGCACACCCTATTTGGTGCCCAAAAGGTCAAGGATGGGATCGTTGATTATTTTAGGGATCGTGTTGGAAGAAGGCCCTCGGTGGATCTTGTGCAGCCAGATCTTCGGGTCAATGTCTATCTAGATCTGGATCAAGCGACCGTTAGTATCGATCTTTCAGGGGATAGCCTCCATAAGCGGGGCTACCGCATCGAGGGGGGCAAAGCGCCGCTCAAGGAGAATCTGGCGGCGGCCATTCTCTTAAGAGCCGGGTGGCCAAAGGTGGCCGCCGCAGGCGGGGCCTTTTTAGATCCCATGTGTGGATCTGGAACGCTTCCGATCGAGGCGGCGATGATGGCCTCAGATCGGGCGCCGGGGCTGCGCCGCTTGTGGTTTGGTTTTATGGGTTGGCGAGGTCACCGGGCGGATCTTTGGACCGATCTCTGCGTGGAGGCTGAGAGCCGCGCTGAACAGGGACTTGCACGGATTCCTGAGATCAGGGGGTACGATCTTGACCGGCGAGCGGTGGCTAATGCCTGTGGCAACTTGACCCGTGCAGGTCTTGAGGATCACGTCACGATTCGTCTTGGCGACCTGACCGAGGCCAGGCCACTGGGTCCCCGGGGTTTGGTGGTGGTTAATCCCCCTTATGGGGAGCGGCTTGGCGAGGAGGAAACCTTGATTCCTTTGTATCAATCCTTGGGTGAAACCCTCAGAACCCATTTTGATGGTTGGCAGGCCAGCATTTTTACCGGCAATCCCGAATTGTCCTTCAAGGTCGGCATCCGGGCCACCAAGCAGTATGCCCTTTTCAATGGCGCGCTCCCCTGCAAACTTTTTAACTTTGACATTAGCGAGGCCCGTTTTTTTGTGCCACACGAAGGGGAGCCTCCGTCCGAAGCTGAACGGCAGCAAAGGCAATGGCTCCGAAAGGCCCGAAACGTCGATGTGAATGCGGGCGGTGCGGTCATGTTGGCCAATCGTCTTAGAAAAAATCTTAAATCACTGGGACGTTGGGCCCGACAGAATGCGGTCTCCTGTTACCGTCTTTATGATGCCGACCTCCCAGAATATGCCGTTGCCATTGATCTTTATCCCAGTGAGGGCAAGCTTTGGGCCCATGTGCAGGAATATGAGGCGCCATCGACCATCGATCCCGGTAAGGCTGAAGCCCGTCTGATCGAGGCGCTGGCGGTCATCCCTTGGGTTCTTGAAATCCCCTCAGAGCAACTGGTCCTGAAGGTTCGGCGTCGACAGAAGGGCGCCGCCCAGTACGAAAAACAGGCGGAATCTGGCGTCTTCCATCGGGTCGAGGAAGGGGGGCTAAAATTCCGGGTGAATTTCGAGGACTATCTCGATACCGGCCTTTTCCTGGATCATCG
>RFVA01000120.1 GCA_009922685.1 Gammaproteobacteria bacterium
GGTGTTTACCCCTCAACCCTCATCCAAAATGATCACCAGGCCTAAAAAGCCCATCAAAGTTTCTGGCCGTACTCACTTCGCGACCACTGTGTCCTGACATAAATCGGCATATTCCCTTGCGATTTCGGTGTCGGATTTTCTCAAAGCCATCTGGGCGTTACTTAGTAGGTTTCGGAAGAAAGGCCAGTCCGCATACATGGTTTGAAGCACTCTTAGACGATCTGGCTTTCCAGATGCCCACTCTGCAAGACTGGTTCCAACCCCATACCAGGCCGGAAAGGTCTGCCTGGATTGTGCCCAGGAAAAAACCCAGCCGATTGCCCTGACCGATTGCTTGGAGCGATCATGTTTCTTTCGGTGTGAGGGCCTTGAGCCGATATTTAATTGGCTGATTTCACTCAGCGGAGTGGATTCATAAAAGTAATCGATAAAACCTGCGGTTTTTTCCGTGAGAAGTCGATAGTGTCTCTCCCCGATGATAGCCAGCTCCGCCATGACCTGCAGGTGATCTTCCCGTGGAGGAGTGACCGGATGGATGAGACTAAAGCTGGCCTTCATTAGTCCCGTAATCCCCATGGTCAGCTCATAGACCGCCGTTTCCATGTTGTTGTAGCGGTAGAAGAGCACTTCACCCTGTTCGGTAAATTTGATTTGACCTCGAACCGAACCAGGGGGCTGTGCGAGGATAGCCTGATGGGTAGGGCCACCGCCCCGCCCAACGGTGCCGCCCCGCCCGTGGAATATACGGCACTGAAAACCGTGTGCATCGGTGAGTCTGACAATCTGCTGCTGCGCCCGGTAAAGCCCCCAGGCCGAGGCCATAATGCCCCCATCTTTGCAGGAGTCTGAGTAGCCCAGCATGACCTCCTGAAGTCCGCCTGAAGCAAAAAGCAGCTCGCGGTATAGTTGTTGGGAAAACAGGGAGCCAAGCACGTCTTCAATCCGATCCAGATCGTCAATGGTTTCAAATAGAGGGCTAACTTGGATATGGCAGAACCAATGGCCACCCACATGGCCAAGAAGGCCGCGTTGTTTGGCAAGCAGCAAAACTTCAAGGATATGGCTGGCCTGATGGGTCATTGAGATAACGTACTGGCCAAAACAATGCGATCCGATTTTGGCCCTCATCTCTGCAACAATTCCGAAAACGTTCAGGACTTCCAGCGTGGTATCCGTTAGCCGAGATTCCTCAAATGGCAGTCCGGCTGGAAGGAGCAATGCTTCTTTTAGGCTGTTTAAACGCTCTCTTTCGTTCATCGTCCGGTAATTCAGTCCCAGACCGGTTTCGAACAGTTCGGCGACAGCCTCGGTATGACGAGATGATTCCTGTCTAACATCGAGGCGCATTAAGTGGAATCCAAAGCTATCGACGAGCCTAATCAGGTCTTTCAGTCCCTCATCGGCAATCTCGGGATCCCCATTGTCTCGGAGTGAGCGTTCGATAGTGATCAGATCTTCATGAAACTCCTTTGCAGAACCATAGGCCCGAGGATCAGGGGGTGACGGCGCACCTACAGCCATATCCTCCAGCCCTGAAAGCACTCTCTCCAGGCGATAGCGCATGAGTGTGAGCTTGTGACGATAGGGTTCCTGAAAAAAGGGGGCCTCAATGGCGCTTACTTCACTCCCCAGTCGATGTCGGTCTTGCTGAAGATGAGTTTCAAATTCCGAAGAAAACCTCGCCAGATCTTCGGAATGAGCAAGAAGCTCATGGAGGGCATTAACTCGCCGAATGTACTCTTGAAGAATGGTTCGGGATTGCTGAATGACAGCCGTCGCAGTGACAGCTGCGGTCACATTGGGATTTCCATCCCGATCACCTCCGATCCATGATCCAAATTGAATGAAGCTTGGAACGGTGATGTCTTGGGCGACACAGGGACCATAGACTTCCAAAATGGATTCTTCGAGGTGACGGTATGTCTTAGTAATGGCGTCAAAAAGCGAAAGCGGAAAATAGTAGAGCCCGGTATCAATTTCGTCACCAACCCCCATGCTCTGGGCACGAACCTCATCCGTTTTCCATAAGAGCTGAACCTGCCTTTGTAGATCGGTCAGAGCCTTCTTCCTTGCTGCTGATTTCTTGCCTGCCTGGGAAAGCCTTTCTTGAGATAGAAAGATATTTCTTAAAGCCCCTTTGACTGTTCGTCTTTTTGCCTCTGTCGGATGGGCGGTCATGACCGGTTGATATAGGAGCTGGTCAATAAGGAACTGAAGTTCCTCGCGACTTACCCCTTTACCCTTAAGTTGAACGAGCGTGTCATGAAATGAACCTGGACCAAAATCACCTGTTTTTTCAGCAGCCACACGTCTTCTTTGAACCGAAAGTGACTCCTCGACGATGTTCAAGAGACTGAAATAGTGATTAAACACCCGAATGACTTGGCTGATTTGAGGGGGTTCCATCCCGTCAATCAGTTCATTTATTTTTCTAAGCCGAGTGGGGCTACCGTCTCTTTTGAGCGCGGTAAAGGATCTTTGGAGAAGCTCAGCCTGTTCAGAGGCCCACCCGGCACCCTGAGAGGCAAGAACTCGAGTCAGAACAGCCGTCATGACTCTTATGGAGCGCCGTAATTCCCGATCATGCTCATCCCAATTGGACAAGGTTTCCGATGGGATGGCCTTATTCATCTGTTCGTTCATCATATTGTTCTGCACTCCCTGAGACGCCCGGATGACGACTCATCCTTTATTTCCTGGATGCCGATGGATATGAATTGTCGTTTCTCGGGTTGATAACCAAATATTTCTCCGCTCTCGATCTTGTATACCCAGCCATGAATACGTATGCGTCCTGCAGCAAGGGCTGTTGCAACGCTTGGATGAGTCCTAAGATTTTCCATCTGCGCGAGTACGTTTTCCTGAATGGCGACATTTAAGCGCGCTTCAGGCGTTTTAGATTGGTAAAGTTCTGCCACTACCCTTCGGGTGACTTCGGCATGTTCAAGCCAGCGGTTTAGAGCAGGAAAGTCTTCGGTCCTTTCGGGATGGAGAAGCCCATCCATAGCCCCGCAATGGGAGTGTCCACAGACAATGATGTCCTTCACTTTTAACCCCTTGATGGCAAATTCGATGGTGGCGGCCTCACCGCCGGGGGTCGGGCTATAAGGCGGGATCAAGTTCCCGGCATTTCGCAGAATGAAAAGATCCCCGGGTTGAGTCTGTGTCAGAAGATTGGGATTAATTCTGGAATCTGAACAGGTGATGAATAGCGTCTCAGGACTCTGCCCATGAGATAGCCTTTCAAACAGCTCCTGTTGTGTCCCAAACACACTCTGTTGGAAATGATGAAGGCCTTCTATGAGTTTTTGCATGCTGGAACTCCAATGAGTTGAGGTGCGGTTGCGCCTTTCATCATCAGAATAGAGAGTGCATGAAGGATAGTAAATTTGAATATAACTAGTATGATGTTAGAAAATATCTAACTTAGAGAGTGGCGTGCAACGCATCAACTATCATCACCTTTACTATTTCTGGACGGTCGTCAACGAAGGCGGGATTGCGAGAGCTTCAGAGAAATTGCATCTGACTCAGCCCACCATCAGTAGCCAAATCACTCAGTTCGAGCAGACCATTGGCCATTCGCTATTTGACCGAGTTGGAAGAAGTTTGCTTCTCACGGACACTGGTCGGGATGTTTTTGACTATGCAGAAGAAATATTTTCAATTGGCCGCGAGCTGACTCAGTATCTGAGTGGGCGTGCCATGGGAAAAGGATATCGCCTCAATGTCGGCATTGCAGATATGTTGCCAAAGCTCGTTGTAATGGAGCTGTTAAAACCGGCGCTTCACCTTGAAATGCCAGTCAAGCTTCATTGCCACGAAGACAAGCCAGAGAGGCTACTCAATGAACTTACGCTGCATGCAATTGACCTTGTTCTCACCACCGGTCCTCTGGCGATCAAGCCTGCAGGTGGGATCTTTAGTCATTTTCTCGCCGAATCCCCCATGGTCGTGTTTGGCACGGCGAATCTGGTTGATGCCTATCGCGAAGGTTTCCCCCAGAGCCTCAATGGAGCCCCCTTTCTTGTGCCTGGAGGTCATCCCGGTCTACGTCAGGATCTGGATCGCTGGTGCGAAGAAAATGATATTTGGCCAGAAATTCGGGCTGAAATTTCTGATAGTGCTTTGTTGAAGACCTTTGGTGCAGAAGGAGTCGGATTCTTTCTTGCCCCAAGTATTGTTCAGGATGAAATATCACGCCAGTACGGTGTGGTTTCACTGGGTGTCATTGAGGAGATTCGAGAAAAGTTTTATCTATTCTCGGCGCAAAGAAAGGTCAATCACCCTGCCTTGATCGCCATTATCGAATATGCCAAGAATATTGCTGATAAGCGATTCAAGGCTTCTGGTAGGTCGTCCTAATTTTTTGGCCCAGGCTGTTTAAGCTCTGCGGTCTAGCATGGTAATTTAGGACGGTTTTGAGGCACTTGCAAACGAAAAGCGGCACTTATCCACAACAACCTGCGAATCATTCTCGGTTTCCCCCTGTTTTTCGACCAACAAGAGTGGTTATTTAGGCGGCCAGTTTCCCTGGATCCGGATTCTTCGCCCATTGGCGGAGGTACTGGATCGGGGACTGGTAGCCCAGTGTCGAGTGTCTTCT
>RFVA01000013.1 GCA_009922685.1 Gammaproteobacteria bacterium
TCCGCCCGCCGTCGTTCCGGTGCTGGGTGAAACCGCAGCAATCGTCGCGGGATCGCTATAAGTAAAGAGATTGCTCGATGAGGTCACACTCCCCGCTGGCGTCGTGACGGCAATCGAAACTGGGCCCGCAGCATGGGCCGGCGTCACCGCCGTGATGGTGGTCGCATTGGTGACGGTAAAGGATTTAACCGGGGTGCCACCACAACTAACCGCCGTTGCACCCGTAAAATTCGTTCCAGTAATCGTGATATTCACACCGCCATTGGCGGAGCCTACACTAGGAGATACCGATGACACCGTCGGTAACGTCGAATTATAAGCAAGGACACACGCACCACTGGGCGGGGTATTGACCCAATTCTGTTGAATATAAAAATCCCTAGATCCCATCTTCATGTTGGCTTTAGCGCCATTTACCGTGTAAGTGAGACCAAAAGTCCAAGCACACTTATCACCGTTTTCCATGCCCGTTGAATCGTACCAAGCGTTCAACTGCGGATCGGAAACCGTTTCTTCTAATTCATGGGCCAGAACACTCACCATGCCGTCCACGGCGGGATCTCCATTTGGACTCGTCGTCTGTGGGGCACACGCCGAGGGACATTGCGTTTTAGGGTTACCCACGAAAGAGTACTTAATGGGTATACCGGAGATGGTACTGACGTTATGCCATCCACAATAGCTTGTACAAAAACCTGAAGTCTCAGTGACGGTTGGGTCAGTTAAAACAAAATAGACCCCATTAGGATCGAGCGGGAGGCTAGTGAGCGCCTTATTGACGATAGCTAGGACGTTCGCATCAGTCAAAGCTGTTCCCAAAGATCCCGCATCAGTGTATTCGCCTTTAAGATTAACTATATTAGATGGCCGATTATTTGAAGCATCTGTATAGGTCGTATTAATATTGAAATAATCAGACCCACCAATGGCATTGCCAAAGTCTCTTATCATCTGCTGGGATGATGAAAGACTGGTCCAGTTCCCATACCAGATATAGTAAATATTGGTTGCCCCCGACATGACGGGTCCACCATGATAATTGATACCGTATCCTGGGACTGTGGTTGCCAGACCCAAAGTGCTTGATGACCCGTGACCCTTCCCTGTAGGCCGATCATCATCTTTGTTAGCCTTAAGAACACCCGCGAAGGCAGGGGTTGATAAAAAGAGTAAGGCCAGCAAACCAGCAAAAAGAGTCTTGGCGATATGTGAACGCATAGTCTGACCTATATTTATTACCACAGGTTACAGATACAGATTGGCACCGAAAGGGGCATCTGTATGTTGACAATCTTCGATTCTAAAGGTGGCTCTGTGGCCACCGAAACCTGACCCACTCCTTGTTGGTCAATTAAACGACCTCAGAAACCCATTTCGAACATCCCATTAAATCAAATAAAAATCCCAGAGGGGGTCTCCATAGTACGAACACCCAAGGATCAAAGAAGAACAGGCGTGACATTTAATTTTGACAAACTATTTATCATAGTAAGAATAGAATGACAATATTTCGAGTCGCTAGCAATCTCTCAAGGCCTATGCCTCAAAAAGGGCCAGTGAGATTTTCGGAACATCTCGTCTCAATAACGACTTCACACCCATGGACATTAATTCTTCAGAAACTTTTATCAGTCATTCATATGGATGCTAGGGATATAAAAAACGGCTTATCGACCCATAAAACGATCAAACCCATTATCTCCGCCTTTATCAGAGAAAAGGCCCCGAAGGGCCCTTTATCAGATGACACAAAGAGACCGTTTTTTAGTGAAATTCGACCTGCGTGATTTTTCCCTTCCCATTCACATTGCAATAACCCGCACCTTTTCCGGGAACCTCAACATCAAAGCTGAGACCGTCCTTTTGGATGTCTGCGAGGCTCATCTCACCACTGTCAATGCTCTGCTGAAGGGTTGCGCCCAGATTGACGTGAAGATCCGACATCGGGACCCCTTTGAAACTGGTCATCAGCTTATCTTTACACACCTTACCAAGACGCCCAATGGTCGCCTGAATCTTTGCCGCATCATCAGCGAAGGAAGGAGCAATAGAGGTTGCCATAAGAAGACCGAATAAGGCCAGCCTAATCATTTTTTTCATCATTATTTCCAGCAGGAAGGATCAAGAAAAAAATAGTGATCCTCAGTTAAAAGGAAGAGGATAGCCTATATCTTCAATTCCGGAAACCAGCACTCAATCATAAACCCTAATAATATAAGGGCCATTCATAAAAAAAGGAAAGAATAGAAACCCTCCCTTTCCCATCGGACATAAAAGGCTCGCCGAACATTCTAATGGCTGTTCTTTTGACAGCTCATGCTTCAGCGTCTGGAATGACCAAGGTAAGACGAGAGCTTCAGGGGTTGACTTTTGAGGTGCGTGTTTCGCAATAGCAAGCGATGAAGACCCTCCACATTCAATCTCGGGGACTCTTGTTGGACTCTAAAACCATTAAGAAACCCATCGAGCGAACCATCAGCGCTGTTGAAGTCGCTGATATCAATGTTGATAACTCACCGGAGGTCTATGCTTTCATAACATCGGCGAGAAAAAGCGCCTATGAATTCCCTCATCGCCGATTCCGCAAACTGAAAAAGTCGCTCACGCAAATCTACCCAACCCCTTGCTAAGGAAGACGCCAAGACCTTTAAAAGCTATCGGGGTCACGATGAATTTCAAATCATTGATACACCTTTCCAGCAAAACGTTGCCCCGCCTCGAAAGATCAGGATACCAACAATAAACCGACAGGGGGCATGAGGCAGGGTAGGGTCCTAAGCATGAATCGAGTGGATCACTTCTGACCACCTAAAAGCCGGACGGCTTCATTTTGCGATGGGAAAGAGACCCTCAAGGAGCATCCCAGGAGCATTAGCGGGTCTTTGAGGAGGGGCTCTCAAGGGGTCTGGCCCCTCCATCAAGGTCTGGATCTACTGAGAAACCGGGCGGCAAGGCTTCCCGATATATTTCTGGATGAAGGTCAAATCATAGCTGTCAGTGTGACCATCAGGACCTAAGTTCTCGGGACCTGTAAAGTCATACCAGCTAGACCCACCGCCGTTGAGCTGACTGAATGTCTCCCACTCCTGAAGATCCTTCTTGTCGACCACCCCGTCGCGGTTTCCATCCGCTTCACAAAGAACATTACTTTTGAGGAGTCGGCCCAATTGTCGGGTGAGGGTTCGGTAGCTCCTTTGCTGGTCCTTTGTTAAGCCATCGACCCCCTTAGCAGCCAAGAGATCATCCCCTTCCCGGTCAAGTTTTGGGACAGGAACATCTTGATTAATCGCATAAAATTCTTCAGTTTCCCTATCTATACAGGCATTGGTGGCCGCATCAAAACTCTTGGTGAAATTCTGGACGAGCTTGTAGTTGGCATCACGAATACCCACGTTACGCTGAGGCACAATCTTTGGTAGATCCGCCGCAGCGATCCCATGGCTCATTTTGTAGCTACTGACATCGCAGCAACGGGTCAAGGGAACTGGCCCTGGATTATGGGGATCATCACTATCCGATGCCCCCTCCCCCCACCAGACGCCGCCATTATCTTCACACACCCCTTTGGTCACAGGGATATGAGAGCAGGTGCCTCCACCCGCCAGGAGGCAAGGCCCATTAATCGCACCATTCTTCTGAATATTGAGATCGCCTTGGGTGAAATTCCACTGACGGATCGCCTTTTGATTGGGATTTTTGAGATAAGGCAGCATCGATACGGCATCGATGCGTCTGGGCACTGATTTTTGGACATTGATGCCCGCCATCTCACCAAAGAGCTGATAGACATCTGCGTGATTGGTCATTTCCTTGACATCACGATCCGGCGCTTTCACCAGAGGGCCCGCCACCAATACGGGAGTCCAAACTCCCGTTTGATACGGCGTTCCCTTGGCTCTTGTGGGGTCAAATGGGGCCTTGGTCGTATAGCCCATAGAGCCATTGTCATCAAGAAGGACCACCATGGTATCGGTTCTTGAGGGATCGTAGGCAAGCGTCCCATCGGGACGCCTGGTTGCAAGACCAATCTCTACAAGCAATCGACCAATCTCGGTATCCATGGCCGTGATCATCTGATTATTGAGGGGGAGCTGGTTCTTGGTATCTGGAACGGTGCAATCAAGGCCATTAGTATCCGATGAACCGGCCGGGATCAGATCAATCGGCGGCGGCTGCAAAGGGGTGTGAACGGTCGCAAAACTGACGGTGGCCATCCAAGGCGTTTCACTGGGCCGTGTCTTAATCCAGGCAATCGCTTCATTGATGATATCGGACCCCCGATAGATGCGGGACCTCGGATCCGTCGGTGGCAGCTGTTCAACGCTGCCATCTGGATGATTGATTACGACCGGGTTCACAAAGTGTGAAGCCAAGGTGTTAAAGCCTGTCACGATATTTGATGGGGTCGTCGCTGCGCAGGCCTTGCCAGGATCAAAAATACCCCCTAAATCCCGACAGGCCCTCCCGGGGGGATTTAAAGGGTTCTTGATCGTGAGGTTTTGACACGTCTTATTGACGAAATAGCAGGCCCCCTGATCAGCGCCACCGTTTTTAGAACCAGGGACATAGCCACAATTATAGGATTTACCATTGCCGCCGGGGCCAGTTCCACCAATACCACCCGCGGTGCGGTCAATGGATGAAGGGTCCCCCGTCTCATCGAGCCATCCGTAAAAATGATCAAATCCTAGAGAGTGAGGGGCCGCGAGTCCGAAAGGGTTATTGCCCTGAAGCCCCAAATGGAATTTTCCAAACAAAGCGCTCTCGTACTGTTTCTTTTTGAGGAGCTTCGGTACCGTCACTTCATAAGGGGAGACCATGGAATTGGCTAAATCACTCGGCCCCAGCGCCGCGAGAAGATTGGTCCGCATGGGGAAGCGCCCTTCAAAGAAGACCGCACGACTCGGAGAACAGGCGGGCATCGACCAGTTATTCCTAAAACGAACCCCGGATTTTGCGATCAGATCGAGATTGGGCATGGGTGGCGGGGTGAGTCCGCCGTAACCGAAAGCGGTTAACTGATCAATACCCACGTCGTCCATAGGGATGAAGAGGATATTGGGGGGTTTCTGAATACCCGGCGACTTGGCCATAGAGACATGAGAAGTCCCCATGAATAGAGCAGCCACCACTAAAAATCCCTTTAAACAATCAGTGATAACCGCTTGCATAAAAGGGATCTCCGTCACTTATTCTAGTTCTTGATGGGAATGACCCCCCTCGCTGGCTTCGCTTTTTAGCGTAAGGCTCCTCTGGATCAAAACTGTCAGAGGGGCCAGTCGGATTAATGGTCAGTTTGTTCGCCGCGTCCTTCGAATAAGCATCATGGCGGTACCAGTCCTGAACCCATTCCCAGACATTGCCAGTCATATCGTAAAGACCATAGCCATTCTGCTTAAAGGATTTGACCTTGCTGGCTCCATGGAACCCATCGGTGGCCAGATCCTTTTGAGGGAACTGTCCCTGCCAGATGTTGGCTTTTGGCTCCTTTTGGGTCGGTGGCTCATTACCCCAGGCATACATCTTTCCCTTAAGCCCCCCGCGGGCGGCAAACTCCCACTCGGCTTCGGTGGGAAGGCGCTTACCTGCCCAGGCCGCATAGGCCACAGCATCATCCCAGGATACCTGGACCACGGGGTAGTCCTCCATCCCCGCAATCGTTGATTGAGGGCCTTGGGGATGTTGCCAACTAGCCCCTTCAACCCAGACCCACCAATAATCTTCTGGGGACTTAGGCTCGACGAAGACCAGAGCACCTGGCTTCAAGCTTTCAGGTTTTGGCGCAGGCGAACCTGGAGGCAACTGCGCCATGATATCTTCGGCTCGAGGGGGCTTTTCAGCGGTGGTGATATAGTGTGTCGCCTCAACGAAGCGCCTAAATTCTTGGTTTGTAACCTCTGTCACATCCATCCAGAAAGGGTCGACCTTGACCTGATGAACGGGACGTTCATCAGGTCGAGCGCCCTTGGCTTCACTGCCCATAGCAAAGGTCCCTCCAGGGATCAGCACCATGCCTTGAGGGTCCTCAGGCGCGGCAAACGCCTTATCGAGAAATAATGCTAGAAAGAGGCTGGCGCTGATGGCGCCCAGAATCTTTCTTTTAAACACGCTAGACCATGCCTGATAACTCACTTACAGCGTTTCCCCAAGTTGGCCTCTATGATCTTCTTATCGACGTCATCCGTCAGCCCGTCGGGTCGCGTGGAGTCGGTGGGGCCAGCAAAGTCATACCAACTCCCCTTGCCACCGCCGTTGGGTGTTGTTGGATCCGCGGTCGAAGTGAATGAAGCCCAATCATCCAGATCTTTTTGGTCAACGACCTTGTCCATGTTGCCATCACCGGGGCATGGGACAACACTGTTGTCTATGCGTGCCAGCTTGTTGACCAGGGACTGGTATTGGCGCTTCTGCTCCTTGGTCAGTGTATCTATTGGCAGTATGGCATCTGCCCGATCAAGTTTCGGATTTTCTACATCCTGGTTGACCTGATAGAACTCATTGATCACCAGATCAGGCTCAACTCGGGCACCGTTGACGCAGTTTTCACCGACTTGTTGCACGAGCTTATAGAGAGGTAATTGATGCCCGTGGCCTGGTTCACTTGGCAGCATGAGGTGTAGTACCCGGGGTAAGCAGTGACTTCACCTTCTGGTCCATACCATTTCCCTGTCTGATCCAAACAGGCCTCTTTACTGGGCAGACTGTAAGTACACTGATTAAGCCCCGGGACCAGACACGGATAGGAGACTTTGGTGCTTGCGCGAATGTTGTTGCCCTGAAGGGTAAAGTTCGTCTGACGGATAGCCGCCTTCTTCGGGTTGAGAAGGTAAGGCATCAGCTTTTCCGAATCCAGCTGACGGGTTTTGGGAACCGCCTGCCGGACATCGATATTGGCCACTTCACCGAAGAACGTATAGAGATCGGTCAAGTTCACCATGTGATTGACTTCTCGCCCAGGGGCCTTGACGTTGGGTCCTGCGATAATGAGAGGAACCCAAACGCCGGTTTGATACGCGGTCCCCTTGGATCTTTCAGGATCAAAAGGCGTCCTGACGCTGGTCGTCCAGGTGCCATTATCCGATGTGAAAATCACATAGGTATTGGTTTTTTCTGGCTGATAGTTGAGGCTGCCGTCACTGTTGTAAGTCGCAAGCTTAGCTTCAACCAGCAATCGCCCCACTTCGTGATCGATGGCCTCGACCATCTGGGTCGCGAGCTGACGCTTTTGAGTTTGATCGATACAGTTATATGCATCGGTAGCCGGGGCACCGGCCGATACTAGAGGCTTTGGAGACTGTTGCACCGGCTCATGGATCGCTGATAACCCAAGACTCAGCATCCAAGGCTTATCGCCTGTTTGCCGGTTAATCCAGGCCACAGCCCTCGTGACTTCCTGTTGGGTTTTAAAGCCCCTACCCCGCTGATCGCTTGGCGGCTGAGTCTCCGTGGTTTTTCCATCCTCTCGATTTATGACCCAATTGCCGGTGTAATGGCCATTTTGAGCAGCGAAATTAAGATTGCTCGGCATTGTGCCGCATTGGGCGTTGGGGACGAAGATGCCGCCCTTTTCAAGACAAGCACGCCCAGGGGTCGTCACCGTGACTGTTGAAAGGAGCTCACAGGAGCCTTGAGCCCCCCAACATGCGCCGGTATCCGCACCCTTCGTCGGATTGTCTTTGATGGAGGGAACGAAGCCGCACCCATAAGTCCCGCTCGCGGCTATTCCTCCTGCCGTGGTATCGATGGGTGCCGGACCGCCCTCGAGATAGCCCTCAAAATAGTCAAAGCCGAGCTTTCGATAGGTCTCGTTAAGATAAGGCAGATTAGGCCTATCCCGCATATCGGTGGACTGGTGCATCTTCCCAATCGCTGCGCTGACATAATTCTTCTGCTTCAAGATCTTGGGGATCATGTATTCGAAAGGGGACGTCTGCGAATTAGGGAGATCGGGGGGAACCGGGGCGGACAACATATTCGTTCGAAGGGTATATCGACCATTTAGGATCGAAGCGCGGGTCGGTCCACAAGAAGGATGCGACCAGGCGTTCCGAAAACGAACGCCCGCTCGGGCTATCGCATCAATATTAGGCGTCTTAGCCTGCTCTTCTGGACTGCCACCATAGCCAAAAATCGTGTACTGATCGATCCCCGTATCATCGGTCACGATGTTGATAATGTTTGGGGGAAGATGATGGGGTTTCGCCGCCGCTTGACTCGAGTGAGGGCTCGCTAAGAAGCTCAATAGGGCTGCCATGGCGTAGACCGAACTCTTGAACCGATAGCACATGGCAAACTCCTGAAGATGATGGTTAAGCCGCTGGAGGTGACCAGGCTGAAATTTTGCAACCCGATGTGTGGCTTTACTCTTAATGTTTTAAAGACAAACGCCCAGTTCCTGATCATAGAACAACACGATCACTGTCACCATGGCGCTCAATGGGGCAAAAGTTAAGCGATCAGCACGAAAGACCCAGGGTGAGAGGCAGTAGAAGGGACATCAAGGCCTTAGATCCGAAGATCAGCGGCCGATGATGCCCCTTTCTAAGGGCAGTTTCTATCGCCCCATTCCGCCCGTCTTGGCGCTGGTGAGGACACGACCATTCAGCGGCTGTGTGTTTCGATTGTTGTTGTCATAAAGTTTTTTCAGTGCAGCCAGTTGATCCGATGAAATCGTAATGGGCTGAGTGAAAATATAGAAATTAACCCCTTCAGCGCAGGGCGGGGTCGTCAAAGAGCCGGCATAGGTGAAAAATTGTCGGCGGTTCTTAGGCAGCAATAAATTTGGATTGAGCCTCACACCCGAGGTCGAATTTTTTTGCCCAGCGGTTGTTGGAACGTTATCCAGAACCTTCTGGAATTCGGCATTGAAAGCGCCGACACTGATCAAAGAGGTCATCACCGCCGCTTTGCCATCTTCTCGAATATTCACGAAATGAAGCTCTGCATCAAAGTGCTTGCCATCAAAGGTGTGTTCACTTGGTGAATGAAAATGAAATTGAATGAGGGGGTAGATATCATTTCCAATCGCGACAGACCCCAGATAGCCTTCTTCCGTATTCACTTGAACGGAGTAACCCGTGTTGTAAAAGATCGGCGTGCCTGGAATGTATCTTGGGGTTGGTCGATTTAATCGAGCCGTTGACGCGGAACCGGTAATGTTAACGGGGGCTTGGCTCGAACCAATGCCACAAGTTCCGTAAGGGTAATTCAGTGGAACGGGTTGGGTAGAAATGCTGTCCTTAATCTCCGCCCAAGATTGATTCTTGTAATTCCAGCTTGGATCGCCTGAAGCGGCCCAAGAAGGGCTCACCATGACCAACACCATCATCGTTAATAAAAGTTTGCCGCACACGTTATGTCTCATCGATGTACTCCGGGATCATTCAAATTAGGAGGGGTAATAGGGGTCTCAGCAAGGATGATCCCTGCAGAAATCCGCGCGGCTCTTAGGAGCCTCCGGTAATTTCTCTTGAGGAGCCCCTTGGCTCTTTTGATCCTCTGGCGCCGTCGTTGCTGATGAGTTGGGCTTCTGGGTTTCAGCCTTAGCAATTTCAGAAGCAGGGCTTTCAGAAGAATCCGATGATTCAGCCCCGTTAACAAGCCCACTGGCCAAACAAAGGCCGCAGATAATGATGGGTAATAAGCGCATTCTAATGGTCCTCCGATGAACGCAAAGAAAAAACAAGTTGGACTGTATCAAAACGTCAAAGCCCTAACCTTACGAAACCTTACATCGTCTCATCGCAATGGGCGATAACTCAATTTTAGGGGGAAACAAAGTCGATAGCCTTCCTGACGAATACTCCGAATCGTTTCCTCTTCGTTCGTAACCGCTTCCAATTTTTTTCGTAACCTTGATACTTTGACCATCAATAGATTTCGCCCATCAAGATCTGATGCGACGGCCAGTTGGTCTAGCAAACAATGCATGCTTGCGGTTTGTTTTGGACTCAACGCAAGACATTGAAGAAGCGAGGTTTCACCCGCGGTCAACTGGAGACTGATGCCCGATGGGGTCTCAAGCACCCACTCATCGGTAAAAAGTAACCAGTCTCGCTGGCTGACGCTCTCAACCTCTTGAAGCCGCCGATGGAGCGATGTGATAGCCGCCAACAACTCCCTGATTCTGACGGGCTTTCCAAGATAAAGGTCGGCGCCCGCAAGATAGCCCTGCTCTTTATCCGAAGGCGTCGATCTCGCCGTCAGGATGATGATACGGATGCGGGGGGAAGCCCTCCGAACGCGCTCGATAACGTCCAGCCCATCTTCTTGGGGAAGATTGAGATCGACAATCAAAAGATCGACACGTTCGCTCTTGAGAACCCGGTCAAGGCTTTCGCCACAATCGACCCCACTCGCCTGATACCCTTCAAGGTTAAGACGAACGACCAACTCCTCAAGGACGAGTTGATTATCCTCAACAACAACAATTCTGAGACTCATGGCGAGAGAGGTAACCACAACAAAAACAAAACCTCACGACCTTCTAGTCGGCAACGAATGTCACCGGACAATATCTCAACGAACGATCTGACCAGCCAAAGCCCAAGACCCGCTCCGGAGAGGGACATGCCCTCGGGACCTCGATAGTATTTGTCAAACACCTTAGAGGGATTAAACGACGATCCGGATGACAACCTGTTGGAACAACGAATCGTAATTCCACTCTTTCCATGCCGTCGGTCAGCGAACCCCTGGAGGGTGATCGTACTGTCTGGCGGCGAATACTGAAGGGCGTTGTGAATCAGATTATTTAGAATGCGCCCCAAGATAAAAGGATCCGTGTTAATTCGGATCTTCGATGGACAGTCCAGTTTGATCCGATGAGTCTCTTGCTGCTGTCTTATCGCCTCATCGATGGCGAGTGACACTGAAAGATCCGCCACCTCGGGGAGCATGCAACCCGCATCGATTCGATCGGCTTCAATGCAGCGATCAAGGATGGAGCGAATTTCTTCAATGGCCCGCTTTTGATTCCGAATTCGCCCTTCAGCGAGTTCGCTTGTGGTCATGAGGGAAAGAGAGCTGGCCGCCGCTTGGATGCCACTCAGCGAGGTCTTGATTTCATGAGCCAGCATCGCAATCAGATCGGTCTGGGATTGCCTTAAGTATTTTTCTCGGGATAAAAGAGAACGCAGTTGTTCAATGAGCCACAGGGACGCTAGACACAGCACAAAGAAGACCAGATTGATAAACACCCTATTTTTCGGCATCCACAAAGGATTCGCGTTGACTATCAGCAAAGACAAAACCGTCAGTAAACCCCCGAACCGGTAACCTAGAAAAAAAGTAACGGTAATGATCAAAGGGTAATAGGGGAAATAGGCATCTTCAGTGCCGACCAAAGGATCAACCACCAGGATCCGAAATAAATAACTCCCCCCAAAAGCCAACAGACTGACCGCCAAATTCCGAATAAAGGCCTTGTTCTTGAACCAATCTGCCATGATAAATCCCACGAAGGTCTTAAGGCGAAAGGCCAAGCCTTTTAACACCCACCAGATCTGAGGTTAACCGCAGCATGCTTTAAAAATCAATCATTCTCAGATGATCGTAACGCTTGGGGTTTTTATGGAGGTGTTTCAATGCTTGGCATGACGATCACCGCATTTGAGCGAACCAAAGGATTGCAACCCTCCCTATAGAACCACTACCCTTAAGGCCTTAAGACCCATCATTCGCCAGGGAGTAACCGAATCATTATGAGATCTCCGCCAACGACCCTTTGCAGCCTGTTCTTATCCTATGCTCTTTTGGCGGGATGTTCTGGGACTACTGAGAAAACCAACCAGACGACCGAAGCGATCCTTTCGGCCTCTGGTTTTCATGAATACATTGAAAAGCATCCAGATGAACACGCGAATCTTCAGAATCTTCCCCAAAGAACCTTGATCGCGATGCCTGGCGCCGTGAAACCCACCTACGTGTACGTCGACCATGGGCCCTGTGACTGCGTCTATGTTGGCGGGGAAAAAGAATTGCAGACTTATCTCATTCTGGTGGACAGGGCTCAAAAGGCGGCCGCTGATCTTCAAGAAGCGAAAAATCGACAGAATATCGCCAGCATGGGTGATCGATATGGGCTGGGAGGCACTTATGGCTACGGAGGCATTGGGGTGATGGGCGGTTATTGGTAGCGGCCCATTCAAAAAAATCAGATCCGCTTCAAGTGAAGAGGAAACATACTAAAGCCGCAATCATGCCTTTTAGCCAATCCCATAGCCATGGGGTCCCATTGATTCACCGAATGGGCATCCAAACCTTTCGGCTGCGCTTTATGACGAATGGAGTTCACCTCAATGACAGTTTAGGGTTCTTCACGATTTCTTAACCAGAACAATCGGTTACCTGTAACATGGCCCTGTAATTCTCCGCGGCATTGTTCAAGGGCACTTTGAGGTTACTATGGCTGAAGCACCCATTATTCCAAGGCGTCGACGCATTCCTGTCAAACCCGAAAGTGGCTTCACCCATCAACGTGGCTTCAAGGTCAAGGGAGAATCGATGGCGATCCCCGCATCTGAGGAGGCCCATCCGATGGAGCTTTTAATTCCTGTCATCGAGTGGTTTAACGTCGTCGATGGTTTTAGATTCGCATCCCACCGAAATACACTTCCCCGCTGGGCGTTTTTGGTTCTGGTCTTAATTATCCTCATACTGACTTGATCCCCAAGTCTTCGAAATCCCAGGTAGCGAATTTCCAAGGGGCTTGCTAAGCTGCTCTTTCGGGGATCGGAAGGACCCCCTCCCGAACCCATCTCCGCTCCTTCTTCATAAAGGCGAACAACATGACCTATAAAACACGTCAGTGGCTTCCGCTTCTGATGCTTCTGCACTTGGTCGGTTGCTCCTCGCTGGCCATGACGAGACCTTTTACCTTCAGCGAGGTTTCGCGCTTAAAACCCGCCGTGACGACCTATGAACAGGTTGTCGCGAAATACGGGGAACCACAACAGGTCGCCGAAAAGGACGATGAGCTCCGGGTGGCCTATATGGTCGATGAAACGGAATCCACACTCTCCAACATCGATGGCAAAGCCTTTGTCCGGGGCGTTGGTGGGTCGGTCATGACCTATAAGAATGATTCCCGCATGGTGACACTTCTCTTCGATAAGAACACTCGGCTTTATAAAGGCCGCGAACAATTCAACGAAGGGCCGTGATGATCCCCTCAAAGGAGGGGCTTTAGACGGTCCATAGCCTCGAGAAGCGTCTCCCTTGAACAGCCAAAATTGATTCTGAGATAGCCCTCGGAGCCAAAATCACGCCCCTCAGAAAGTCCAACACCCGCGGCTTCAACGACCGCTAAAGGGGCCGTTGGATGAAGTCCCCGGGCATCGATCCAGCCTAAATAGGTCGCTTCAGGGCGGCTGATGATCATGCTCTGAGATCCCTCGAAAAAATCAAGGAGCAGATTGCGATTCTCTTTTAGGTGCCGAATCAGCGCGCGGTGCCAGTCGCCATCATCCCGATAGGCGGCTTCTGCTGCGGTGTAGCCTAAGAGATTGACCTGAGGCACTAAACCCGCCATTTCGCTGATAAATCGTCGCCGAAGGGGTGGGTCCTGAATCACCGCAAAGGAACAACCAAGGCCCGCGATATTGTAGGTCTTAGAAGGAGACATCAAGGTGATCGTTCGAAGATCAGCGGCCTCATCCAAGACCGCAAGAGGAGTATGGCGACGCTCAGAATCCAAAATGAGATCACAATGGATCTCATCAGAACAGACCGTCAAGTCATGGCGTTTCGCGATGTCGATGAGACCTAAAAGTTCATCAAGGTCCCAAGCTCGACCGGTAGGATTATGGGGACTACAAAGCAGGAGTAGGCGGGACTTTGGCGTCAGCCGCGATTCAAGATCATCGAGATCCATAAACCAACGCCCATTCGCCATCTTCATAGGCACTTTGACCAATTCACGACCCGAATGTCCTGGCGCCTGAAGAAAGGGAGGATAAATCGGCACCATCGTCAGCACTTGATCCCCAGGATGTCCTACAGCCCGACATGCCAGATGAAGACCTTGAACTAAACCGGGTAAAAAAACCAGCCACTCGCTTTCAATCGACCACGCATAGTGGGTCTTAAAATAGTCACAAATCGCCTCCACCAGGGAATCAGGGACTCGGGTATAACCCAAGACGCCATGCCCTATCCGGTCATGAAGCGCCTTGATCAGGGAAGGAGGACTGACAATATCCATATCGGCAATCCACATTGGAAGGATCTTCTGGCCCCGATACTTGTCCCACTTGATGCTCGAGGTCTCTCGGCGATCGGGGTAATCCTCTCTGTTCAAATCATGACCTCCTCGAGTCTTCTTTTCCTGTATGGATGACGCGGTTAAGCCTCGCCCAGACCCCACCCAAACGACCCATCCCCCCATCATGAGCGATCTTCACGATATGACGTTTAAGCACCCAAACGATGGCAATGATCAAAGGCCCTTTGATGACCATCAAACCATCATTGAGGGACTCCAGAAGGAATCCGCCGAGATCGCTCCAAAATATTTCTATGATGCCCTTGGCTGCCGGCTTTTTGAAGTCATCACCATGCTTCCTGCTTATTACCCCACCCGGATCGAAAGTGACATCTTTCTTCGTTCAGCGCCAACCATCGGGACGGAAATCGGCGAAGGGGCCATCTTGATTGACTTAGGAGCGGGTAACTGCGAGAAAGCGGCTGGCTTGTTTGATGTCCTCAAGCCCCAACGCTACGTCGCGGTCGATATCGCGAGTGATTTTCTTGATGGGGTCCTCAAAGGGCTTCAGGAGCGCTATCCGAATCTCGTCATCGAAGGGCATGCAAGTGACTTTTCAGAAGGTCTCACCCTCCCCCCTAATCTTCCCAAGCATCACAGGGTCATGTTCTATCCGGGATCGTCCATCGGGAACTTCACACCCGATGAAGCGATGAAGTTTCTAAGAGAAATCCGAAAAGAACTGCATCTTGGGGGACATCTCCTCATCGGTGTTGATCTCATCAAAGAGGATCGGGTCCTTGATCTTGCCTATAACGACCCCCTCGGGATCACCGCAGCCTTCAACCGGAACATCCTCAATCACATCAATCGCCTGATCGGCAGCGATTTTGATCTTGCCGATTTTAATCATGTCGCTTTCTACCATCGAGAAGAAAAGCGGATTGAAATGCATCTTGAAGCCCAACGAGATCTCTTGATTCAATGGCCCGGCGGAAGGCGCCACTTTAGAAAAAAAGAACGCATTCAGACAGAATACAGTTACAAATATCATCCAGAGACCTTCGAATCCATGCTCAAAGCCGCAGGCTTTCAAGGAGTGAAAACCTACCTCGATGATGCAGGTTGGTTTTCGCTCTTTCATGCCAACGTTGAGACAGATCTTGGGGGCCAATAACTCATCGTTACCGATATGATTGTCTTATTCAATCCGTTATCAGAAACTTCTTTATCGTTTACAGTCAATGGGGATGGAAATATTTTCCAGCCGCTTTTATATCTAATGATTTATCAGTGATATATTCTCTTTTTGCCTTTATTATTAAGTTAATTAAAGAGAATAAGACCATCACAAAAATCTGAGCCACACTTAAGCGAACAATAGACCCCGCGGCATCAGGATCAATTAGGCCCCGATAACCTGAACGTAGTGTCATTCGCCTCTCGCGTGGGTGACACTTGATTTGAGGTTACACTCTGCGCGGCTCCACCACCTGCAAAATAGAAGCCACCTCGTAAACTTCGGGTTGGACTTACGGTACCATCGAGGTCATTCCACTGATAAAGCATGCCGGTTTGGTCAAAGGTACCAAAATAGCTAGGGCTTCCTGAATAAGCGCCCACATCCGTCAGATAGTTCTGATCCGGCTCAATGCGGGGAGTTGGGGTCAATGAGTAGTAGTAAGTACCAGAGTAGTCATCAATGAAATTCACCATATTAGGTTTATCGCCAATTTCATTGCCAGGGGCATGGTTGCTTCTTGTGGCATAAAGATAATAGCCTCCAGTGCCCATATGAAGCGATGGACCGTAATAGGCCGCTTTGTACCATTCGTCTTCCGTAGGGATGAAGAAGGTCGGCTCTGCGCCCGTATTTGGATTTAATGCATTACGAACCGTGGTATACCCTGGGGGCGCTCCTTTGAGCGTATAGGCGCCATCCTCTGTGGTACTGGCGTTTTGGAGACCCACAGGCTGCCCGTTCGACATCCAGTTGGCGAAACGAGCAATGTCAAACCAATTAACGAACGTGATAGGCCTCTGGGAACTATCACCGGCGTTGTTCAGGGGAGAGTACGCATAACTCCCGGAAGATCCGCTTCGCTGGACGCCAGCGCTATTCAACACACTCGTCATCGCCGGATCATAAACCCCATACGTATCTGTCTTGGCTATGGCGTTCAAGAAGGAACAGTATTGGGCAATCGTTACCTCATATTTTCCCATCCAGAAAACCTTATTGACAGCCCCATATCCTGTTTTATCTTTCTTATTGAAAGGATGGCCAATTTTAACCAGTTCGTAATTCAACCCGGTTAACGAGTTTGCCCCACTCGCCAAACGAAAGCCTCCATTAAAAGCTGATCCTGAAGCACTGCCGATCAGGCGATAGCCAGACTGAAGATAAGTAAAATACGAGGTCCACCCACCGCCACGCAAGGTAACTAATGGACTACCGCCTGTTGTCGGAGCGATAAACTCCCAGACACTCCCGTTCATATCAAAGGTGCCGAAGGGGCCTTGAGATCTGGTGTAGCTTCCAACGCTAGTCGAATAATTTGCCTGCGCATTAAGCCCGCTTTGTTTGGTCACAGCAAATAAACCTTGCGCGTAAACATTGGCAAGGTTTGGACCAGAACCTGGAGTGTTTAGAGGTGACGTATTGCTATTGGTGGCATAGAGCGTGTAGCCCCCCGCACCATTATTTAAAGTTGGATTGTAGTAGGCCGATTTATACCACTCCTTTTCGGTGGGTAAAGAATAAATAGGAGCCGCCCCGGTATTGGGGTTTATGGTGTTTCTCGGCACAGCAAAACCACGTCTTGTCCTTGGATCTGTGAGGTTGTATGCACCATTCTCTGTGGTTCTTATACTCTGACGCCCTATGGGCTGACCATTGGCCATCCAATTAGCGAATCGGGCACTATCGAACCAGCTGACGTAGCTAACAGGACGCTTCCCTGTCGTCGCCGCTGCAATTTGGATCGGTCCAACCGGTGGCGTCACACGGTAACTATAGTGACCTGACTTTCCAGACCTCGCTATCCCTGAAACGATCGGATCGGTTGCCATCTTCGGGTTAAATAAGCCATGCGGATCCGACTTAGCCACGGCATTCAGGAAAGCAGCGTACTGCTCATCCGTGACGTCAAACTTCGCCATCTTGAAGGCATAACCCACATCACCAAGCAGGGTTAGAGGATCAGCCACGTTCCCAGGATGACCGATAACAACCGTTGGCATGGTGACTTCCTCAGCACCGACTTCGGCCGAAAAGGACAGCATGAGTCCCAAGATGTGAGCGAGACCTTCCTTTCTATGAAGAGATTTCATTGAGACACCATAATTTTCAGCAACAAACGTTAGGTCATAACGGAGAGAATCGAACACGCCCAATGGTCACCAAAACATGGCATCATGAAGCGCTGAAGAGGCTCGGAGACTTTACCCACATGGATCTTGAACCTCCTAGAGAGAGATTTCAACCCAATAAAGTCAATGGTTTGTCTCGATACCAGAAAGGGGCCTTAAAGAACCGCGGTTAAACATGCATCCATCGAATCAAACCGAAGAAGCCCTGAATCCAGATACTTTTGAACTCATTAGAGAGAGGACGCTCGATCTTGTGGCCTCTTTGAGCGCCGAAGACTGCTGTGCCCAATCCATGCCGGATGCAAGCCCTATCAAATGGCATCTCGCGCACACGACCTGGTTTTTTGAAACCTTCATCCTTGAACCTTTCAAAAAAGATTTCAAACCCTTTGACCCGACCTTCAAGGCCCTCTTCAATTCCTACTACAATGCCATAGGCCTCCAATTCCCAAGATCACAGCGGGGCCTCCTGACCCGCCCCAGTCTTCAAGACATCTTAGAGTACCGGAAGGTCATCGATCATGATCTGATCGCCCTTCGTGATCAAATGCCAGGGGAGAGCCCCATCCCATCACTCATCACCCTGGGCCTTCATCATGAGCAGCAACACCAAGAACTCATACTGACGGATATCAAGCATCTTTTGTCGATGAACCCACAAGAGCCTGTCTATGATCCTTCATGGGAAGCATCAAACCCGTCATCGGCTGCTGCTCCCAAATGGATCTCTATGGAAGAAGGGCTTGAGACCATCGGCTATGACGATGACGGATTTTCATTTGACAATGAACGCCCCTGCCACCGCGTGTTTGTCGAAGGCTTCGAGATGGCATCCCGTTTGGTAAGTCAGGGCGAATATCTTGCCTTTATCCTTGATGGGGGCTATCAGAAGCCTGAATATTGGCTTTCAGAAGGCTGGCAGTGGCGCCAACTCTCAGGGATCAACCAGCCCCTTTACTGGCGTGAAGAAAAGGGGGTTTGGAGCAGATTCACGCTCCGGGGCCGGCAGCCTTTGGTACTCCGTGAACCCATCGTTCATCTGTCCTACTATGAGGCTGACGCGTATGCCCGCTGGAAAGGGGCCCGGCTGCCGACCGAGGCCGAGTGGGAAGTCGCGATGAAATCTGCCAAAACACACGAATTTGAACAAATGACCGCCAGGGCCTGGCAATGGACCCAATCAAGCTATATGCCCTACCCTGGCTTCACGCTTGACCCCAGCGCTGTGGGTGAATACAACGCGAAATTTATGGTCAATCAATATGTGCTTCGAGGAAGCTCTCTCGCGACCCCAAAAGGACATACCCGACCCACTTACCGAAATTTCTTTCCCGCCCACACGTGCTGGCAATTTACAGGCATTCGGCTCGCTCGATCCTTAAGCCCCGTCAAATGATCCCGGAGGACCCGTTCATGTCATCTTTTCGCCCACCAAAAGACATCAGCCAATTTTTTAAGGATTCCAAAGGACAAATCGTTATCGCTCAATTCCCAAATTGGCCCTTGTGGGTTTGGCTTGGTGCGACCCTCTTGGAATCCTTCAAGATCTCCTTCATTCCGCCCTTCTGGATCACTACCATCGGTTTTATAGCGATCCTTTATTGGGCTGGCCTTGAGGTCTTCCAAGGGGTCAATAGCTTCAGGCGCTGCCTAGGTCTTTTGGTCGCGATGATCGTTTTAATGAACCGCTTTGGCTGATCGCTGGATCGATGACGGGGGGCATGGTTTCCGAAGAATGCAGATCTTCAGGCATAAAAAAACCGTGCTACGAGTTGGGGGGTACATGCGTCGAAGATGTAGCACGGCTTAAAGTCACTTAGGTATAAGCCCTTCTTAAGACACCTTGAGGGGCTCTCAAGTTCCTGAGTGAAACAGTCTGATTTAGGGAGATCCTATCGCTTTGCCACGGACATCCAAAGGCGCTAGGCAACGCGCCTCATTTAAGGACCAAACCCCGCCTTCTTCGATGCAGATATCTCTGTCTTCTCTGGGATCACGATAAAACCCGAGGACCACCCCAAAAAAAAGGGCTGTCAAAAGGATGAGGAGGATGAGCGGGTGTTCATTCAGATCACGCATCAGATCCCTTTTTTTCATCCAGCGAGCACGTCATAACATAATCGTCCATAAAAAAACCCCCACCGATCGCCACCTTATCCGTGCCGGTGATCTCAAAGCCGTTTCGCTCATAAACCTTGATAGCATGGAGGTTAAGGCGGTTGACCCGAAGTGTCAGTTCGATCCCTCCGGCAAGGATTACCTCCGAAAATACCCGCTCTAAAAGTTGTCGACCCATCCCTTGGCCTTGATGATCGACATCCACATAGAGCTTGTCGAGCTTGAAGAGTCCATGACCCAAGGCATACACATGGGCATACCCACACCACCGCTCCCTCCGTGCCCCAAGAAAAAGATCACCCGCCGCCATCTGTTCCAAAAGAACCTCAGGGTCATAGCGCTGATCAATCATGTAGCGAATCTGATCTTCTGAGAGAAGATCTCGATAGGCGATGGGCCAGATGCGCTCGGCCAGCTGACGGATGGCGATCACATCGCGGGGACTTAAGAAATCGATGGTGATATTCATCAACGAACGCGTAGTCTACAATCCGAAATGAAAGCTTTCATTTCACCCTCACTGGATAATCAAACTTATGATCCAATCAAATCGTCCCTTTGTGACCACGATACTCCTCGTCTCGATGCTTGCAAGCCTTGGTGGCTGCCTTCCTTTCGCGGCGATGAAGGTGGCCAAGAAAGTCAGTGGAAACGATTCAGACACGTCAACGACCAAGACAACGGACCCTTCAGCGGCTAAGTCGAAGGACGCGACAGCGGCACCGGCCGCCGCCACCGCACCCGCACCCGCAACCACCCCAGCTACGACGGCCAAATAATCATCATATTATCAGGCAGGATGGGGGCATCGCCCCCATCATCCTCCGCAATTTGAAGGACAATCCAATGGCCCATTACCCGAGAGAAGAAATTGAAGAAATGATTCGACGTTGGCTTGAGGCCAATCGAGACTCCGAAAAGGCCGGGGAATGGGCGCATCGACTGGGGCAAATGTATAGCGAGGAGGCCGAATACTCATGGAACATGGGGCCCAACCGTGAATTCATTGCCCGTGGCCGCCAACAAATTGAAGATTGGGCTCTGGGCGCCCATATGGAAGGATTTGAAGCCTGGCGCTATCCTTATGACACGCTCCTCATCGACGATCAAAAAGGCGAAGTGATCGGGATTTGGCGGCAGGTAGCCCCGGTCAAACGCGATGATGGCAGCGACTATGAGGTCTCCGGCCTCGGTGGCTCCTGGTTTCGTTATGGTGGTAACTATCAGTGGTCCTGGCAGAAAGATTTCTTTGACCTAGGGAACGTGAAGGCCCTGTTCATGGAACTCGCTGCCGATGGAAAACTTGAGGCACCGGTCAAAAAGAAGCTCCGTCGCCTCGCCTGGGGCCAGAGCCTCCCTGGTGTAGAACCCATCCATAAAGACCCTGGAGTCTTCAGATCCTTAAAAGCGCTGCTGGCGATGATCCGCATCGTGACCCTAGGACGCTGAGTCCCCCAATATCCCACTGATCGTCCCTCGAAACCTTTTATCCATAAGAAGGTCCAAGAACTAACGGATTTGATTAAAGCCATCCCATGAGGGGCTTTGTGTCAACTTCGTCCTTTATCAATCCAAGGAGATCGGCTATGAATTTCAGATTTGGAAGAAACACGTTTGCCAGCCTCATCACCGCCTTGATGCTGTCATCCCCTGCCTTCGCAGAAGATCACAAGGCAGAAGCGACGAAGCATGCGATAGCGGCTGCCGAAAGCGGCAAAAAGGGTGATCTAAAAGCTTGTCAGGAGCATGCAACAGCCGCTAAAACACACGCTGAAGCCGCTGAGAACGAAAAGGCTAACCCCCATGTTGAAGCCGGCATTAAGAACCTCAACGAATCCCTTGAGCATGCCAAGATGGGGCACAGCGAGATGGCCGGTGAATCTGCGGATGCCGCCGCCACCCACCTCAAAGCCGCCGAGAAATCGTTCTAAGAAGCCCCAACCCTAGGGATTTGGCCATCAATCGATAAAGAAAAACGATCAAAGGGCTGGCCTTTCAGCCCTCTACCCGTCATAATATCGGTCTGATCCGCGTTTAGCGCAGTCTGGTAGCGCATCTGCTTTGGGAGCAGAGGGTCGGGGGTTCGAATCCCTCAACGCGGACCAATCCTTCCATAACCCATCTCGATATCGGCTCATGTCGATCGACCTTGTGGCGGCGAGATATGGGGGGTCCAATCTCTTGATCCCATGATTCCCTGGTGGCGCGCAGCCGCAACACCCTTCCCATCGATATCATCGTCAAAAGAGGCTTTGGGATGTCCTTGAATAAGACCCTCACCCCGCTATTGGCCTCCCTGTTGTTTCTCCTAAGCGCTCATTCGAACGCCTTTGGAGAGGTCGCGACGAAGGCGCCGACAACGGACTCCAGAGCGATCTCGGATTCGACCCCCACATCGAGCCTCCCCCCCCTGAGCCCTGAAGCATCCAGTGCAATCAGCAGCCTCAAGATCAACGTGGCCCGATGGTTCCTGCCGATCAGAAGACTCAAGATCACAGGGCAACTCATTCTCACATCCGGCGCCACCGTCCCGAGTGGCACTGAAATTACCATCAGCGACAAGGTCAGACCCAACCTCACCACAGTCACTCGATTTAAGCCCAATGGGCGTTGGGCCGCCTTTATTCCCTTAAATCAGAACCTCGTTCCCTGCACCTTGACCGTTTCCGTCAATACGACGCCGCCCTTGGTCACCACCCGAAAAGTCGATGGCCTCGATCGCCTGATCTGTATTAAATAGCGCCTCTACACTCAGCCCCTCGGTTCCTTTAAACCTTAAACAGAGCACCGATCTTCCGACCTAAAATGGCCCCAGTCCCGACAAAGGTCACCGTCAAAAAGAGCATAGCCCAAAGTCCCAACGCCGAAGCCAGTGAGGGGCCATCGCCCAACGCTGCCGCCAAAGTATAGATGGCTTTGGTAATCGGAAAATGAATCGTTCTTTGAGCCAGAATCATCGAGTCACTGACTTCGAGCATCGCAAACGCAAAGGCTAAGAGCCCCCCTGCGATAACCGCCGGCATGACGAGAGGGAAAGTTACTCGCCAAAGGGCTCTGATGGGTGTCGCACCAAGACTCTCAGCAGCCTCCTCAAGGGCCGGATGAACCTGCTGAAGACCCGCGGTCACCGAACGGACAACATAGGGAAGACGCCGCATGGCGTAAGCCACCACGAGCAACATCAAAGGATCCTCCCCCTTTATCAGCCAGTCGAGCGGTTGGCCTGAGCGTGACAGCGCCAGATACCCAAAAGCCATCACAATGCCAGGAACAGCGAGCGGCATCATGGTAAGGCCATCAACCAGAGAGCGTCCAAAGAGCTTCGTCCTGACTAAAAGCCACGCCACTGCAACGCCGAGAACCAGATCCAGAATCGTTGCTAAAAGGGCGTAGCGTAGACTGTTGCCGATGGCCGTCAGTGTCAGTGGATGACCCAAGGCTCTTTCAAGAGGCTCCAGTGTCCATTGTTGAGGGAGCACCGTTCCATACCAGTCTTTGGAGAGGGCCATCAAAAATACCCCGATATGCGGCAGCAGCGCGATGGCCACGACGCCTGCAAAGAAGCCTGTAGCAAGCCATCCTCGCCACCCGGTGAGGGGGATGATAGGCCGTCCAAGGGTTGCCTTCCCCTCCCCTCCGGCCACATCGCTTCTAAAAAAAGCGCGACTTCCAAAAAAGAGAAGCAGGGTCAGACCTAAAAGGACCACCACCAGCGCATAGGGCAAGGGATTGTTATTAAGGTCCTTGATAGCACTGAAGATTTGGACCGAAGTGACGCGGTCGACATCGAAAATAAGCGGTACCCCAAGTTCGGTGAACGCCCAGATAAATGCAATCGAACAACCGGCATAGAGCCCTGGCATCGCGAGCGGCAGGGTGATCCGCCAGAACCGCCGAAAGGGCGGACAGCCAAGGCTATTAGCGGCGTCATCCCACTGTGGATCGATATTAGCCAGACTGCCTGAAAGATTGAGGTAGACAATGGGGTAAAGGTGAAGCACGTTCATGATGATGACGCCGATCAACTGACCGCGCCCCAACCAATCGATGGGCGCGTCCTTTGAGAGCACCCCCCAATCGATCAAAAGGCTATTGAGAGCACCCGCCTGTCCGAGCATCGCCTGAATGCCTAGGGCGCCCACAAAGGGCGGCAGTATTAAAGGAACCAGGAGGAGCCCATTGAACTGGGCCTTACCCAAGAACTCATGACGAACGAATATCAACGCCAGCGGCACGGCGAGGAAAAGACAGCCAAGGGTTGAGAAGATAGCGATGATGAAGGCATTCCTGAGACCCTCGAGATAGAGCGGATTGCGGAAGATCTCGAAAAGATAATCAAGGGTCCATCCCCCTTGGGGGCCCATAAAGGCCATGCGAAAGGTTCCTGAAAGCGGCAACAGGAAAAAAAACCCCATGAAGAGAATCATGATGATGAGAATCACCCCCCCCACAAAAGGCTTCATGATCCCGCTCCTTGAGCGATCAGTGCTGCTCGTCGATACCGCGCTCTAAAGGTTTCAGCGAGTTCACGCCCAAGCCGCACTTCAGCGAGTTTGTCGCGGCCATTGAGAATCGGCAGAATCTTCTGATGGACCGATTGAAGATCCACCCCTGAGAGGTCATGAAAGACCAAAAGGGCTTCTTTTGGCATGCCATGCGCGATGATGACCCTCCATGCGGCCTGCTGTTCCGCGTGGGTATCCACACAAAGAACCCTGATGAGAAACCGGATAGCCCCGAATAATGAGCGGGTCCACTCAGGGTGGTAGATAAAATGCGCGGCTTTTTCGTAAGGCTCCTCTGAAGGATCACTCATGAAGGCATTCAAACCCACTTGATAGAAATCACGGCGGATCGGCATCCGCCGAAGCGCATGATGATGGGGACCCTCAGGGGTGCCCACTTTGAACGCCCAAAGCTTTTGGCCTTTCATGGAGAGAACAAACTCCATGAAAGCGGTAGCTAATTCTGGATCTTTGGAACCTCTCATCAGTGCAATAGGATCCACGCTGACCGAGGTCCCCCCAAGAGGAGAGACAAATCCCACCCGGGATGAGCCATCCTCCTTCGCCACCGCATCCTGAGTCGCCCTTCCATAAGAATCAATCGCCATACCGGCCGCTGCATCACCGCGGCCAACTTCAAGGGCGATCTTGGCCGCAGAGTCGGTGAAATAGCGGGCGTTAGCACCCATCCGCTGAATCAACTGCAAGCCCTTAAGCCAACCCTCGTTGATGAGAAGGGCTTCCTCCTCAGGGCCTAAAGGTCCCTTCGCGGCGGCCAGTGTCTTTTGTATCTGCTCTTGAATGATCAATTCAAACGCCTTAGCCGCTGACCCACTCTTACTCGGATCAGCCAGAGCAAGCTGCCCCAGAAGCTTTGGGTCTCCCAGGGCCTCCCAATGTTCAGGAGGCTCTGCCACCTGAAGCCGCTTGAGGAGATCCTTATTATGGAGAATACCAAAGGTGGCCAATACCGCCCCGATCCAGCGTCGGCGAGGATCCCTAAAGACCTCACCACTCAAGGTCTCAGGAATCACCTCAGACCGAAACCATTCGGGGTGGCGGGCTTCAATAGCAGGGATCCCTGAAAGCCCTCCCGGGGGGCTACTGACCAAATAGCCGGCATCAGCCAGTTGTTGAAAATCGGGTGTCCCACCACCAAAAAGGAGATCGACCCCAATACCGACTTGGGAAGCCAGAAAATCACGACGAGCATCAACGACGTCTTTTGAAAACCCTTCTGAGGGTTGCTCGGGCGTTTTTGGGTCTTGAAAGCCTTTGAGCATCTCAGAGGTCATCGAGCGACCATGCTGAAGCTCAAAAGCCTCTTGAAAAGCGCCAAGAAATTCTGACTTTAAAAAAAGAAAGATTTCAGACGATCCCCCCGGAATCCGCCAATCAAGATAAACCCGCTCTCCGGTCCTCTGAAACCAGTCGCTCGCAAAGGCGTCACCAAATTCCTGACGAATACTCTCATGGTGCGGGGAAAGGATAACGAGGCGTCGATCATCATGGGCGAGCGCCGCATGATCCTTAGGCTCTAAGAGAAAAGGTCCAGAAAGAATGAGCACCAAAGCAACCGGCACCCACCAGGGAAAGTGAGGCTCCCCTTTGGGTGGCTTTTTGAGGGATGATGGGGATAAGCGATCGTCCATGAGGCTCTATTCCTCTAGCATCAGAAGATCTCTTGAATCAACCTCAAGCCACAGAGATTCACCTTCCCTTTTGAGATCCCCCCTTGGATGTTGCACCATCCACTGGATCATGACGCCGTCCTTTAGAAGAACGCGATACTGGACCGAGGCCCCGAGATATAGGGTCTCAACCAAAGTCCCAGGAAACCCGTTACTCTCGGGGGATGGCATTGCGGCCCGGATCGCTTCTGGACGCAACATGAGATGGACTTCTTGACCATCACGCGGCTGCCAACGTTCCTGAGTTTTTCGGGCCAGGAGCCGACCATAGGGCGTCTCTACCGCATAGATTGAAGGATCTCCCGTCTTTCCGAGGACTTGACCTAAAAGGCAGTTGGCTTCTCCAATAAAGGCCGCTACCTCCAGCGATTTAGGATGTTGGTAAAGGTCCTTGGGGCTTCCGACCTGCAGCAACCGGCCCTCTTTCATCACGGCCATGCGATCGGCCATCGAGAGGGCTTCCTCCCGGTCGTGCGTCACGTAAACAGCCGTCAAGCCAAACGCCTTAGTGATGCGCCGAATTTCTAACCGCATCTCCAGTCTTAAACGGGCATCAAGGTTTGATAGAGGTTCATCTAGGAGGAGGCTGCGCGGTCTGATGACCAAGGCTCGGGCCAGGGCTACCCGTTGCTGTTGACCGCCTGAGAGCTCACTGATACGGCGCTGACCCAGCCCCCCCAGCTGGACCTGCTCGAGGGCTTCTTCAACTCTAAGACGGATGTCGGCGGCGGGAACACGCCGCTCTTCAAGACCAAAGGCCACATTGGCTTCGACATTCAGATGCGGCCAAAGAGCGTAATTTTGAAACATCATCCCGGTCTCCCGGCGATGCGGAGGCCACATCGTCACCTCCTCCTGATCAAAGAAGATATGACCCCGGTCAGGGACTAAAAAACCGGCGATGTGCCGCAACAGGGTGGTCTTGCCACAACCACTGGGCCCAATCAGAAAAAAGAGTTCGCCAGGAGCAATGGTCAGGGAGACATCGTTAAGAACCTCGCGTTGACCAAGACGCTTTGAAAGGTGCTGAAGATCAATGGCACGCATGATCGGATGGCCTCAAAGAATGAACCAGGCCGGCAGAGAGTATCCTACTCAGCTTGCAAAAAATAGCGCGTCAATTGATCCGGATCAAAATGGTCGATGAGGAAGAAAGGCCGTCGCCCCCGTTCTCGAAAACGATGCTCCAAGGCCGTCCGTTGCTCCTCGAACCGCTTCCTAAAGGTCTCTCGAAGTGAGGGTCGCATCAAAAGGCGCCTGGTTTCGAAGGTTTCAGGGTCTTGCAACACAACCAGACCAAAACGGGGGAGATTCTCATACTCAAGGCTGTCCCAGAGGACGATCGGAACCACATCATGATGGCCCAATTCATTCAGTAGTTGATCAAGGACGGATGCTGAATAATGAAAATCCGAGACCAGAAACACAAGAGACCGCTGCCGCCCTAATTGACGCGCTGCAAGCTTCAGCCCGTCAATGCCTTTCTCTATACGTGGTGCACTTAAAAGACGCTCATAGAGGTCAGGAACGCCCCCTTTGTAATATCGACAAGGCAGGCTGAGGCCTTCATTCAAGGAGGAGGCCCCGCCCATCAACCCAAAGCGATCACCCTGGCGATAGGCGGCCCAAGCCGCCGACACCGAAAACTGGGCCAAAAGCGCCTTTTTATCGGCGACACCCTGAAACCCCATCGATGCCGAGAGATCCGCGATGACCGTCACGGCCACTTGACTGCGTTGTCGATAGCTGCGGACGATCAACTGCTCAAAAGGATCCTTGAGACTCGCCCTGAAATCAATTTGGCGCGCATGGGGATGGGAGACAAATGGCACGAGTCCAGAGAATTCATCTTGCCCCCCCTCCAGCCGGCTGGCATGGCCACCCGGATGGGGACTCGAAGAACGCCATGGAACTCGGTAGTGAAACTCTCTGATCAAGGGGCTGCAACCGCTTGAAACAAGCGTTCCATCAGTTCCGGCATGATGGTCTCGCGGCGAAGCTCATACACCGGATTCAAAAAAACGCGGTGCGAGACCGTCTCTTTGAAGATCGATTGAATATCTTCTGGGAGCAAATGGGTTCGTCCCTGAAGCCAGGCATTAACCCTGGCCGCTCGCATCATCATGCTCATACCGCGGGGGCTGGCCCCCGCGAGGATTAACTGGTCCATGTCGACCCCAGAAACCTTGATGCCAAAATCAGCGGGCTGACGGGTCGCCGACCAAAGATCAAGCGCATAGGCCTTTAAGGCATCACTCGCCTTGACTTCGGACTGAATGGCGGCAGCAATATCGCTCAATTGACGATATGGGAGGACACCCTCACCAACCCCTTGAATCAGCCGGTCGACGTCATGGAATCTTGGATTGAACATCAGTTCGTACTGAAGATCAGGATCCTTGGGCGCACCAATCGAAAGCTCCATCAAAAACCGATCGCGCGCCGCCGAGGGGATTTCAAAGGTCTCCTCACGCTCAACCCGATTTCGGTCAGCAAAGATCTGCAGATAGGGGAAGTGGTATTCCCGATTAAACGCCGTGACGCTGCGTTCCGCCATCACTCTTAGCAACAGCGAGTGAACCTGGGGGCGGGCACGATTCACTTCGTTGAAAAAGAAGACCGACAGCCCCTCGCCATGCTTTAAGAGAGGACCCGGATCGACCTGAGGCCGGCCAGCCTCATTAATGAAGGTGTGATAAACGAGATCACCCGGGAGAAGATCAATGGTTCCCTCAATCCGCTCATAGGCCCCACCCAATCCTCTAGCTACCGCGCGTAACAAGGTGGTCTTACCGACGCCGACATCGCCCTCCAGCATGAGGTGACCCCGGGCAAAAATGGCGATGGTGATCTTACGAATCGCGCCCTCTAAGCCGATCACCGCCTTCGCGACCTCTTGCTCGAAATCATCGGCCCGCTGGCGCCAATCGGAAAGGACATGCTCCTTGCTAAAACTGTTCATAGGTTCGACCCGACCAAATGAGACGTGAGATGAGAATGAATCACAATTTTAAGGCAAACCATCGGCCCTTCAAAAAAAAACCCCGCCGAAGCAGGGTTTTTTGTATCGTCGTTCAACGCGATGGGCGATTAACCCCCGGTCTCCTCGATCAATCCATCGCAACGCTTGATCTGGGCGTGTCCGAAAGCGATCAACTGGCGACCGACATCGACCACCAAGGCACATAGGGCCGGCATCTGAGAGACCTGTACGCCAATAAATCCAATGAGGGCAATCCCCATCGAGACCGAGATAACGGTTGGAAGACCAATCGCATGAAACAGTCGAACGACCTGAAAGAGGACGTCCAAGGGCAGCAACAAGAGAACACCGATATAAAGGAGAGCCGTAAAGGTGAAGAACACGAAGATGATGAACTTGAATACCTTCGCCATGACCTGGTCGAGTTTCATAACGTTTCCTAAAGTTGTGCCGTACCGTGAAAACAAGACCACCCCCATGAGCGCCCTCTGGTGGGTGGAAGAGGCCCTTTTAGGCCTTCAAATTATCTCCCAATTTTAACACATTAGAACACGCTGAACAGGCCTTCGGTTTGAGATGCCCCATCAAACAATCGCTCTCCGTTCCCTTCTGAATATCATCGAGGTGTATCATTTTTAGCGAACAATTCACTTTGATTAGTAACCCATTGGGGTTTTACCTTCTTCCCTCCGGCCATTTAGGGGCACACCATGACGAACCGAAATCCAAGACTTCTCCTGCTGCTCGGCTTGTTGCTGCCCACTCCTTTGAGCATGGCGATGCCCCTTGGACACCATGGCGGCCTCGTGATCCATTGCAAGGATCCTCGCATCGATGAAGAATCCCCGGCGCCAGAGACCCACCTCGAACGCCTCGAAACCTTGAGCTTCCTGGCCTCACAAAATACGGATCCTTCAACGATCAAGGTCAGGATCAATGTGGAGCCTGTCCCCCATACCCTCAGCATTGAGCGAAGTGGCGACTATCGTATCCGTGTTAACCTTCAATCACCGATCACGGAAGGGCGCGCCTGGATTAAAGTGACGGCCATGAGCGATGATGGCTGCGACCAAATCCATACGTGGAACGTCTATGTTGATCGGGCTGGAAAGACCCCTTGACGGCATACAGCAAAGCCCTCGCCCTAAGATTTGGTGACCGATGAGACGCCCTGTCATTTGGGCATTTTCAGTCTTAGCGGCCACCCTCTGCCTGATCATCCTGATCACGGCCTTTGGCACCCATCACCTTCTCGAGGCAGAGCCGCATTCCATAAAGCCCCCCACCAACCGCTTTTCAGGCCCCGTCACGACCACGCCGCTTCGTGAGCGCCTCCAGTCGACCCAAACACAATCCGGTCAGGAAAAACGTCTCATCCTCACCCAGGAGGATCTCAATCATCTGTGCAGGGCCGCGATCAAGCGCCGGCGCCTTCAAGGGGATTGCAGCATCGCCTTTAGCCAGGATCGCATGGAAGGAGCTGCCAGCCTCAAGATTCAAAGTCGTTGGCTACAACGCTACCTCAATATCGATTTAACCGTTGATGAAACAGCCAAGGGAGCCGTGATCGAAAACTTGAGAATCGGCGGCATGGAACTCGGCGCTCCGGCCGCGGGTCTGTTTCTGAGAGGCCTCGCCATCACGCCACCGTTTTATCGCTATGGCGTTCTCTTCGATCAAATGCTGAAGGACATCCACATTGAGGATGGGCGCTTGGTGATTCGGATCAAATGGAACCGTGAACTGCTCACCGAATTGAGGGATATTATCCAGGATACGGCGGATAAGGAGGCCCTTTTGGCTTATCAGAACGTCCTGACGACCTTTCTTAACGATGGCACTGAACGCCGCTTCGTTCGCCTCAGCGAGTTGATGCAAACGGTGTTTCAAGAAGCCCAGGTTCGCTCCCAACAAGGCCATGACCCCGTGAGTGAGAACCGAGCAGCCATCATGGTCTTAAGTGCTTATGGGAATGGCAAGGATATGACCAGAATTGTCGGGACCGACGCTGGCCCGAAACGGCGTAACGTCCTCCTCAATAAGCGGGTTGATACCGCCAAGCATTTTTTAGCGGCCGCGCTCCTTGCCATGTCAGGTCAAGGCACACTCGTTGAGATGGTCAGTCTGATTAAAGAAATGCACGACACGCACGATGGCAGCGGTTTTAGTTTTATCGATCTGGCCGCCGATGAATCTGGGGCCGCTTTTGGAAAGCTCGCCGTCAGTTCCCAAGAAGCTGCGCTTCATGTCCAGCGAATGCTGAGTGAAGGCAGTGAGGAGGCTCAATTTATTCCCCCCCTTAAGGATCTCCCCGAGAGCATGCATAGCGAGGAGTTCGTGGCCCGCTTCAAGATTTTTGGAAGTCCTGAGTTTCTGGCCCTTCGCGATGAAATCGATGCAAGGATTCGGGCCCTTCCCCTTTTTAGGTTGGCCACTCAAACCAAATCAGCCCCCTAAAACATGAAGACCAGCACACGCTGGTCTTCATAACACCGAAATGCTTACCTTTTACTCGGCTGGGAAAGCCTTGTTCGCATAAGCTGGAAGCCGTGGCATCTCGATCTTTGGGAATTCGCCGGTGAGGCTATTCAAGAAGGAGGCGATATCCGCCGCCTGAGACTCCGTGAGATCCTTATTGAGCTGCAGCTTACCCATCACCTTGACGGCCTCTTCTAAGGTCGTGACTTTACCGTTGTGGAAATAAGGCGCGGTCAAGGCAATATTACGGAGGGTAGGCACCTTAAAGAAATGCTTGTCGGCCTGATCCTTCGTGGCCTCATAACGCCCTAAATCGGCCGTGAAGCCATATTTGGCCTCGAGCACACCATTTTCAATGCCTGGGAATTTTTGGTAAAACCCGGTGCCTTCTGGAAGTTGTGGCCCATTGAATGCAGGACCTGAATGGCAGCCCACACAGCCCACTTCCGCAAACGTCTCCATACCCCGAACCTGTTGTTCATTGAGCGCGGATTTATCACCCTTAACAAACTTGTCATAGGCACTGTTCGGCGTAATCAGGGTCCTTTCATAGGCCGCAATCGCCTTCGCTGCATTGTCAGCGGTCACGCTATCTTCACTACCAAAGGCCAAAGCAAAGGCCTTGGTATATTCGGGCATCGCTTTCAGACGAGCCACCACATCATCCCAACTTTTCATACCCATTTCACCTGGATTGGTGACCGGCCCTTTAGCCTGTGCTTCAAGGCTAGGTGCGCGGCCATCCCAGAACTGAACTGAACTGAAGGCGGCATTCCATACGGTTGGGGCACTCCGACCACCCACTTGATTCTTGACACCGATCGATCCAGCGCGGTTGTCATCACCGCCGGCCATCACGTTATGGCAAGAATTACAAGAAAGGACGCCATTCGATGAGATGCGCACCTCGTGATAGAGCATCTTTCCCAACTCCACCTTGGCCGGGGTGGTGGGGTTATTAGAAGGCTCAGGCGCCTTGTTCGGCAATGCCTGCCATTCGACAGCCTGGGCCGATAGCGACAAGGCCCCAAGGGCCAATGCACCGATCAAACGGTTCAATTCGTGCATTCCGACGTCCTCCTCAAAAAAGTCAGTGATCAGGGTTAAACTATTTTTCGACATGAGCGTGTTAGGCTGAACCTTATAGAGAAACAACCGGTTCTTTGCAACCTGCCTTTAGCATGCTGAACCAAGATGTCCAGCCTGCCAGTGAAAAAAAGACCCGCCAGTTGACGGGTCAAAAAAGAGAAGAAGAACCGCTTCTTAAGACAGTATTCATCGGGGGTAGTTCACTCATTGGCGCCCCAATAAAGGAAGCAAGCTCCTGCTGTTGTCCCTTGAGCTAAAACCATCTGAGATCCAAAACCGCATCATCGCCATGGCCATTCCCGTCATTGATCAAAATCACCTTAAAACTTTGACCCTGGAGGCTCAAGCAAGCCCCCGCCTTCGCAAAAATCTGAACCTTCACCCACACCTTGAGGCGCCTGTTCAGCGTCTATTTAACGCCATGGAGCCCGGGACTTATATCCGCCCACACCGACATGCCAGGGATAATGGCTGGGAACTCATGCTCGCAACCCATGGGGCATTCTCTATCGTCCTCTTCACTGAGGAGGGCATCGTCACCGACCGGGTGACCCTGTCGCCGTCAACAGGGACCCTTGCCTTTGAAATTCCCCCAAGAACCTGGCATGCAGTGGTCAGCCATGAGCCTGGAACGATGATGTTCGAAGTCAAGGAAGGCCCTTATCGTCCCGTCGATCCTCAGGATTTTGCGCCCTGGGCACCCTCTGAAGGAGACCTTGCTGTTGCTGCCTTCATGGCATGGCTCTTAAAGGCCAAACCCGGCGATCAGGTGCCAACTCCGCCCTACTGACCGCCACCACCTGCGCATCATTTGGCAAGAATTCTGGGGGCTTGCTACACTGCCGTCACGCGCGGTTTACCCACACTTTGGGCGAACCTCAAAAAATTTGCATCCACACATGGCTACAGAACCTATGCGTCGAAGATATTCATTTTATGGTTGCCTGACCGTGTTGCTGACCCTCTGCCTCGCTTCCGGTTGTTCTTCGAAATCGAAACCGACCTTGAAGACCCGTCTTCCAGAAGACAGTGCAGCGACTGCCAGCGCAGAAGATCGTGATCAACGCCTGAGTGCCAGGGTTCAGGCGATCAGCCGGAAGAACCGGATCCTGACCCTCAAATTTCCCGATGAAAAGGTCGCAAAAATCAAAGTGGCCAACGAAGTCAGAAATTTTGATGACATCGGCGTCGGCGATACGATTAAGGCGCGCTTCAAGACCGTGGTTGAGGTGTTTCCTGTCAACCCGACCGGAAAACCCTTGTGGCCTGAAATCGAAGAGATCAAAAAAGCCCCAAAAGGAACGAAGCCTGGCACAGCTATTCTTCGTCCTTACGAATTTCAGGGGGTCGTTACCTCCCTTGATCCCGCCACTCGGGCCATCGGTCTCAAGGGGCCTGCTGGAAAGCGTGTTGAGGTCACAGAGAAGCCAGATCTCACCCGCTTCAATGAGATCAAGACAGGAGACACCGTGGTCGCCCGATTTGTTGAAGCAACGGCCATCGACATCACGCCTGCAGCCCGTCCAAGCACCCTGATCAGAGGATCAAGGCGCCGCTAAGCCGCACTAGATAAAGTTCTTGATCGTTGCAAACGCCCCGAGCGCTGCCTCCCGGCTCTCCTTGAGATCAACCACCGGCATTGGATAGTCCTTGCCGAGCAAGACGCCCGCCTCTTCGAGAACGGCTGTGGGCGCCTCAAAGGGTTTATGGATAAATCGATCGGGGAGTCTTTTAAGTTCTGGGCACCACGCCCTCACATAGCAGCCCTCAGGATCAAACTTCTCACCCTGAAGGATGGGATTGAAAATCCTGAAATATGGAGCCGCATCCGCGCCGCAGCCGGCAGTCCACTGCCAGCCAAGGCTATTACTCGCGAGATCTGCATCCACCAAGGTATCCCAGAACCAATGGGCACCTTGACGCCAGTCAATGAGCAAGTTCTTGCAAAGAAGGGATGCGACGATCATTCGAACCCGGTTATGCATCCAGCCGGTGTGCCAAAGCTCTCGCATCCCGGCATCGACAATAGGAAAGCCGGTTTGCCCTTGTTGCCAGGCCTTAAGATGCCGGTCCTGATTCTCTTCATGCCAAGGAAACGTGCTAAATCGTTGATCAAGCGGCTGATCGGAGGTTTCAGGAAAATGATAGAGGAGATGCATACCAAATTCCCGCCACCCCACCTCACGCTGAAAACAAAGGGGCCCTTGATGCAAGGACAATTGCCCTTGACAGAGCACCTCTATGATCTGCCGAGGTGAAATTTCTCCAAAGTGAAGGTTTGGTGAAAGCCGCGAGGTTCCTTCTTTTGAGGGGATATTCCGACCCTCCTGATAGCCTCTGACCGCTTCATCGATAAAGGTGGTCAGCCGCTCCATAGCCGCCTTCTCCCCCACTTTCCAGCGAGGATAAAAGCCTTGGTCCCAAGCGATCTTTGGCAACAATTGAAGGGAAGATAAAGGCTCTGTAGGGATCGAGGAAGGCACCTTTGGAAGATGATTGGGGGCCGGCTCGGTGAGGTGAGGGAGGCCTTTGGCCATCACCGCCTTCCAGAAGGGGGTAAAGACCTTGTAAGGGCCTCCTTGAGGACGAGCGATCTCCCAAGGCTCATACAAAAGGCTGCTGTTGAAGGTATGGACCTCACAGCCCTCCGCAGTTAATGTGGCCTTGATCACCCGATCCCGAGCCATCTCATAAGGGGTATAAAGTCGATTCCAGTAAATTTGGGTGGCCCCACTGTCGGCCATCACCTCGCGAAGCACCTCAAGAGGTCTCCCCCGCCTAATAATCAACCGCGATCCTAGATCTTGAAGCGCATCGTCGAGGGCCGTTAAGCTCTGATGGAGCCACCAGCGACTCGCGCTCCCCATCGCCCAAGGGTTGTCTGCTGCCGTATCATTAATATAGATAGGAACCAGCTGTTGACTACCACTAAGGGCCCTCGCGAGTGCGGGCTGATCCGCTAATCGAAGGTCCTTACGGAACCAGACAATGGCGACCGTCATGAACCCTCGCCAGACGGTGGAAGCCCACAAGTCCCCGAGGCGCAGCGCCGCTTGAAATGCCATTTGGCAAAACGGACATAAATCGCCTCAAGCCAGGGTAACGTGCCCGTTGCTAGGATCACTTTGGCCAACCAGTGGTAATAGGGTAACTCCGACCAAAGGGTCACAAACGCGCTGGCACCCGCCTTCATCGGGCCTTCTGGAGGGACTACATGAAAGGAGCGGAGCGCTTCTTCAACGGTGAGGCCGTAGGGCTTCATATCGGTGGCCTGAAGGGTCACATCCAACCAACGAATTGGTCGATCTCCAGCGATCTTTTGGTAGTGAAGAATCTCCCGACTACACATGGGGCAACCCCCATCATAAAGAACGGTCATAAGAGCTGAGGACATAGGAGATCTCCTGATTAATCGGGACGCACCCCTTTAGAGGGCTCACCCTCGCTTCGGTTCGATGCCGACAAAAAATAAAGAGAGGACAACGGGTGTCTTGAAGATCGTTACAATGCATGCGTTCATGCCACCCTCGCTACCCCTCTATGGCACTTCATCAATTGCACCGCCGACAGTTCATTCCCTTGCCTCTTGATGAGGCCTGGTCGTTCTTTTCAACGCCTAGAAATCTTGAGGCCATTACCCCCGACTTCCTTCACTTCAAGATCCTTTCAGAGGTTCCCGATGACCTCTATAACGGACTGATCATTGCCTACCAGATCGCCGCCGTCGGAGGCATCCCCATGACCTGGGTCACCGAGATCAAACACGTGGTCCCTGAGCGTCAATTTGTCGATGAACAGCGCATCGGACCCTTTAGATTCTGGTTTCACGAACACCGCTTTGAACCCGTTAAGGGCGGTATTGAAATGATCGATACCGTTCATTATGTGATGCCCTGGGGTCTCCTTGGGGAGATCGTTCACGGGCTTTTCATTAAGCAACGCCTCAAAAGGATCTTTGATTATCGAGCCTCGTATATCGAGGGACGATGGCCCAATGGACATCCATGAAGTCCCTATCAATACTCAGGATTGGGCCTTCGAAGCGACCATCATATAGTTGACAGCGGTGCTTTTGACTCGCCTAAATCCACGCGTCAAAGGATTAACGAAGACTCCGGTGGTTGCGATCACGGTGAAGCCCTCTGGCACCAAAAAGTGCTCGATTTCTGAAGGGGACACAAACTTTCCCCAATGATGTGTGCCGCGGGGGAGCCATCTTAAAATGACTTCGGCTCCGATAATCGCCGCAGCGTAGGACAGTAAGGTCCGATTCATTGTCGCGATCACCATGATCCCGCCCGGACGAACGAGCCTTGCACAACTTTGCATAAACTCTTCGGCATGGGCCACGTGTTCAATCACTTCGAGATTGAATACCACATCGAAGGAAACATCCCGCGCCAAAAGATCCTCCGCGGTGGTGACTTCATAGTGGATATTGAGACCCGATGCATGGGCATGATGATCCGCGATGGCAATATTTTTTTCGACCATGTCGATGCCCATCACCTCACCACCAAGGCGCGCAATCGCTTCACTTAAAATCCCCCCGCCACAGCCGACATCAAGGCAACGAAGCCCACTTAAAGGAAGATGAATGGGATCATCCTTCTTTTTGAAATAATCGACCAACTGCTCCCTGATATAACGGACCCTAAAAGCGTTCATTGCATGAAGCGGCCAAAAAGGGCCCTGGGGCTCCCACCAAAGTCGGGCTATTTTTTCAAAATGAGCCTTTTCTTTGGGATCAATACTGCTGACATTTTTCACGACAGGATCCTCTTGATCGTCGACAAAAGACCTCAACGCCAGGGTGCTTGAGGGGGAAATGTTCATCATGAACCATTTATTGGTGCCATTACGGTAAAATAGCCAATTTTTCAGCGGATAGGGCTATGGTCAAAGTCGGTATCGTCATGGGCAGCACCAGTGACTGGGAGGTCATGCAACACGCGGCCCAGCAACTGAAAGCTTTCGATATCGGCTTTGAAACCAAGGTCGTCTCGGCGCACCGAACGCCGGACCTGCTTTTTCAATACGCCGAAACCGCAAGAGAGCGGGGTCTTGCCTGCATTATCGCCGGAGCAGGGGGGGCTGCCCACCTTCCTGGAATGCTCGCGGCCAAGACATCCGTCCCCATCCTTGGGGTTCCAGTTCCAAGCAAATACCTCAAAGGCAAAGATTCTCTGTTTTCCATCGTTCAAATGCCGAAAGGCATTCCCGTAGCAACCTTTGCCATTGGCGAGGCGGGTGCGGCCAATGCCGCTCTCTTTGCTGCCGCCCTTCTTGCTGGAGGGGATGCCGCCGTCCTCAAACGACTTGACAGCTTCAGGACACAGCAAACCCAACAGGTCCTTGACGCCATCCTGCCGGATGTCCCCTGATCTTGCCCCTCTATGAAACCGATCCTTCCTCCAGCAATGCTCGGCATCATCGGCGGCGGCCAATTGGGTCGCATGTTTACCATGGCCGCCCGCAGCATGGGTTACCGAGTGACGGTTCTAGAACCTGACAAAGACTGTCCTGCCGGGACCTTGGCGGATGTTCACCTCTGTGCGCCTTACGATGATAGCCCCGCGCTCGATCAACTGGCGGCGACGTGCCTTGCTGTCACCACCGAATTTGAAAATGTCTCAGCGCTTGGGCTTCAGCGTCTTGCCAAATCGGTCAGGGTCTCCCCGTCTGCCGCTGCGGTCTCGATTGCTCAGGATAGGATCCGGGAAAAGACCTTCATCCAAGGGGCGGGGCTCAGCGTGGCGCCATTCGCTCCGATCGAATCCCTCAGTGACCTTGACCAGTCTCTAAAGCCCCTCCTGCCGGGTATTTTAAAACTGGCTCAACTCGGCTATGACGGCAAGGGGCAAATCCGCGTAGAGAGTGAAGAAGACGCCCGAAGAGGTTTCATCGCCTTGGGAGAGAAACCCTGTGTTCTTGAACAGCGACTCGAACTCAATCTGGAACTGTCCGTCATCGTGGCAAGGACCTCACCGTCAAAGGTCACGACCTTCCCTGTCGCTGAAAATCAGCATGCAGACGGTATCCTTGACATTAGCCTCATCCCCGCACGAGTGTCAGAAAAAGTGGCTCAAAGAGCCCGCGAGATGGCTTTGCAATTAGCCGAGGCGCTCGATTATGTCGGTGTTCTAGCGGTTGAATTTTTCCTGCTGAAAGACCAGCAACTGATCATCAACGAAATCGCTCCAAGACCCCATAACAGCGGTCATTTCAGCCTCGATGCGACGCTGACCAGCCAATTCGAGCAGCAGGTCAGGACGCTTTGTGGTCTCCCCCCTGGTGATACTCAGCTGCTAAGCCCGGTGGTCATGATCAATCTTCTGGGTGACCTTTGGGGCAATAAAGATCCAGACTGGTCCATCCTGCTGAATCAACCCAACGTTCTCCTCCACCTCTACGGCAAGTCTTCAGCGAGGCCGGGCCGAAAAATGGGGCACTTTAATGTTCTCGGAGACGATCCTGAGAGCATTCTTAAAGAAGCGACCGACCTCCGCGACCAACTCCGCCCCTAAGCACCCAAACTCAGTGCTGACAGCGGCCACACCAATAGGTCGCCCGCTGTTGAATGCGCGCCAGCCGAATCGGCTGGCCACATTGCCGGCAAGGCTCTCCCGCTCGATCATAGACATTCAGCGTCTGCTTGAAATAGCCAGGATGGCCCGACTCATTCACGAAATCACGTAGCGTGGTTCCGCCTTGCTCGATGGCCGCCTGAAGGACCTTTTGAATGTCCTCAGCCAATTGAGCGTAGCGCCGAGAGGAGACTTTTCCTGCTGCCCTTAAGGGGTGGATGCCTGCCCTAAATAAAGCTTCACTGGCATAGATATTACCGACGCCAACGACAATCCGACTGTCCATAATGAAGCTTTTGATGGCTGCTGTCCGGCCTCTTGAGACACCGTAAAGATGATCACCCGAAAATTGATCGCTTAAAGGCTCTGGCCCTAAACCCTTCAAAAGGGGATGTTCGATCAATGGGTGATGGTGCTCCGCCATCAAAAGACAGCCAAAGCGTCGAGGATCATGAAAACGGAGACAACCCTGATCGCTCAAGAGAAGATCATAATGATCATGTTTTCTTGGAGTCACCTCAGGATCGATCATTCTGAAACTCCCTGACATCCCCAGATGGGCGATCAGCGTTCCTTGATCGAGGTGAATCAGAAGATACTTACCGCGGCGGGTTAATCTTTGAATCAGGCGCCCCTGAAGGCGTGCCGATAACCCATCCGGTATCGGCCAACGTAAGCGATGATCCCGGATAAGGAGATCACGAATATTTCGTCCTTCAAGATAGGGTTGGATTCCCCGAAGGGTTGTCTCTACCTCAGGCAATTCAGGCATGATGGGAGGGCGGCGAGGCCTTAATCATCGGAAGGTGGCTCGGCGCTTGGGTCCAACGTTTGATTCTCGATGCCTCCCTCCCACTCGCTGTCTTCTTTGGACGGCGAAGAATCACCCAAGAGCGCCTTTGAGGTTTCAGGTGTCATGAGGAAGGTCAAGCCAAGATCCCGCCTTAAGAGAACCAGTTCAGGAGACTTTTGAACGACCACAAATTCCGTGGTCGCGCCCCCCAAAAGATCAAGACGGATGATTTCACCGATCATTGTTGGATCTCCCCGCTGGACCTCAATGGCTCTGGCACTCTCCCACGCTAACAAAAGCTCTTTGGCATCAAAACCAGCACGGGGCGGCGTGACCAATAGGCTCCCGTCGACCGCCCGCTCTATTTTTAATCCTGGAAGGGTGAGCGACTTAATTGTGACCCCATCGGCAACGAGTTTCTTTTGGACGTAATCGGTCGCCTGAGCTGTCAGGTGGTGAGAGAACCCATCACTGACCAAATGCAGGGTCTCCCCAACCTCGACATAGCGCCTGAAACTTAAAGGATCCGTTGCCCCAAAGGTCATCACATGATCGTTGAGTTTTAGGATCGCTAGCGGCTTATCAAGACCGAAGGGAGTGAGCTTCAGATCCTTCATGGAATACTGGACTTCACTCTTGGTTTTGGTGATATCCAGCAGCTGTTCGATCCTTAAAGGATTCGCCGGAGCCTCCATGGGGGCCGTCAAGAACCAGGTTCCCGCTTTCCTCTCGAAGACGATCGCATCCGGATTTAAAAGCTCAATCCGATCGATGCCGGAGGTGTCCATGTTCAGCAGCCCTATGGGTGGGACCTCTTTTGGCTTTCCGGGCCTAAAGTGGGCCACTAGGGCTAACGCCACGATCAGGATCAGCAGCGCGAGATTCCGACCGCTTCTCGGAGACATCTCAGCGGTTCCTGCGCTTGAACCAAACGAAGGCCCCGGTCCCGATGAGCAAGAAAGGGATCACAAAAAGGAAGCCAATGGCCATAGCGCCCGAAGCAAGCGATGACAGCTGAATCTTTCGGTCCGGTGCTTCCGCCTTCTGGATATTGATCATCGTATCTGACTGACTCAGCCATTGAAGGATATTGACGCCGAGCGCAAGATTTCCGCCATTACCCAAATAGGCGTTCGACAGGAAATCGCCGTCACCGATGATAACCAGACGCTGCTCAGAAGGCTTTGCGGCCAAGTTCGATTCTGGCGCCACGGCCTGGCTTGAGGCGGGTGCGCCAGGTTTCGGGCGATTCAAGGCAATCCCAATATCAAGAGGCCCCCTTTTTTCCCCCAAAGCGGCATCAAAGGCAATCTTGCCCTCAAGGGGCGATGTCTCCGTCCAAGAGCGCTCAAGGGTCACGAGGAAAGGGTCTCGCTCGAAGTCATTCTCCGTCTTGATCACCATTGCGACCGAGGAGGGGAAGACCGTCATCTCTTGAAATCCTTTGGTGATGGGATGAGGCGGATAATCTGCAACCAAGGCAAAAGTAGGATCATCAATCCCCAGCAGTTGGGTCGAGGCATCGACGACTGTCCCCGGAAGGAGCTGAATACCCAGGTTTTCGGCGAGAGGCTGGAGAGAACCTGATGGACCGGGATCACTCAGCCACCAAAGTGCCCCGCCCGCCGCCACGTAATTTTGAATCAGCTTGATTTCACCCGGCAGCATCGCGGACTTCGGGCTCGCTATCACGAGGACCTGATTGTTCATCGGCAGCTTCGGCGTCGCGGCCAGATTTAAGGCGCTCACCTTAAAGCCCTTTCGCTTGAGTTCATCAGTGAACTGTTTGAGATCGTGGCTCGCGTCCCCTTCGGGCGCGCGTTCTCCATGCCCTGATAGAAACACAATCTCTCGATCAATCGGTGCCACCAGCCGTTGTAGGGCATTGGTCAAGGTCATCTCACGCGCTTCTTCGATCTTCTCGGTGCGCCCTTGATAGGTCAAAACCAATTCTCCATCGACCTTGATTCCCCATTGCCGGACCCGATCAGGCTGAGTATCCGGATTGATAAAATCAAGGGCCAGGGTCTGACCCCCTTCGTTGTAGCGATCCACTAATTCACGGATGGGTTCGCGGACCTGCTGATTCTCTCGGGCATAGGCCGTCACCGTCACTGGTTCTTTAAAAAGTTCAAGCACCTTGAGGCTATTAGAAGACAAGGTGTGCTGATGACCCGCGGTCCAATCAAAGCGAATGGAATACTCCGTACTTAACCAAGCCAAAAGGCCGATGACGGCCAAAAAAAGGGCACTGAACAAAAGATTCTGAAGACGAATTTCGAGATGAGTCTTGCGATTGATCTTCATTTTTGGAGACGATCGTGATCAAGGCGATGGACACTCAGCACCAGGAAAGTGGTGATGAACAAAATAAAATAAAGGACGTCGGTTGTACTCACCCACCCCCTGAGGAGCCCTTCATAATGTCGAAGAAGGGAGAGATACTGAAGAACAGAGGCGCCACTGGATCCCGACTGGGAGGACCAGTCGAGGATCCAAAGCATCAATAAAATACCAAAGGTGCTGACCGCAGCGACGGTCGGCTGTGCCGTCAAGGCCGACATATAAAGTCCCACCGCTGCAAAGCCCGCAAGAAGCAGCGAGAGCCCTAAGACACAAGCTGCGAGTTTCCCCATATCCAGCGCCCCCCCCAGTAGGAGGGACAAGGGCATCAGAAGAATCATCCCGACGATCAGGAGAAGAAATCCCAAAACCCCAAGATATTTCCCAAGCACAATCTCGGTCATGGAGACCGGCGCGGTAAAGAGAAGGGTCAGCGTCTTGTTGCGGCGTTCCTCACTAATCAGCCGCATCGTTAAAAGAGGGGTAACCAGCATCAGAATAATGCCCGCATTGCCAAAGAGGGGGGCGATGATCGAATCGGTTACCCCAGGGGCCTCTTCCATCCCAGCGATGCGCGGCTGGATCATCAGGTAGTAATCCAATTGGGCGAGAAACATGAAGGCCAGGATAAACTGGATGATGCCCAGCATGGTCCAGGCCAATGGGGATAGAAAGAGGGTTCTAAACTCCCGCCCTGCAATGACCAATGCCATCATGGGATTTGCTCCTCGGCCGAAATGGGCGTTCGGGTGATATCAATGAAAATCTGCTCCATACTGCACCGCTCAGGCATCAGCTCCCGAAGTCCCCAACCCGAATTCACGACCAGCGCGGCCAGAGATTCTGAAGGATCCTCTGTTTTATCGTGAAAAATGCGGTAGTGATGATCACCAAGGTCATCAATACGCTGGATCGGGGGCATCAACGCCATGACCTCAAGATCAGGGGTTCTGGCCGTTGCCAATAAAAGGCTTGAAGCCCGCATTTGTTGTTCGAGTCCCTCGATACGGTCATTGAAAACCAATCGTCCCTGATGAATGATCTGGACTCTGGTGCAGGATTCCTGGACCTCTGAAAGGATATGTGTCGAGAGAATGACACCATGCTCCTGACCAAGATCCCGAATCAGCTCACGAATCTCTCGGATCTGGATAGGATCAAGACCGACGGTGGGTTCATCAAGAATAATCACGTCCGGCATGTGGACAATCGCTTGAGCAATACCGACACGCTGCTGGTAACCCTTGGACAGATTCCCAATCAGACGATCGGCGACATCCTTAAGGCCGGTTCTCTCCCTCGCCTGATCAAGGGCCTTTTGCCGGCGCTCCATCGGAATCCCATGCAGCCTTGCACAATAGCCAAGAAATTCATCCACCGTCAGATCGCGGTAGACCGGGGGAATTTCGGGGAGATAACCCAACGCCCGCTTGGCTTCTTTAGGTTGATCCAGCATATCGATGCCATTGATTAAAACCTGCCCAGACGTTGGGGCAAGATTCCCACAAATCATCTGCATGGTCGATGTCTTACCCGCCCCATTGGGCCCTAAGAATCCTAGAATCTCGCCTTTCTCAAGAGCAAAGGACACGTTATTGACGGCGCAGTGATCGCCGTAATAACGGGTGAGTTGTTCAACCTCGATGAGCTTTTGCATGTTGTTTCGTCGAATGAGCACTAAATGGCCATGAGGCATCATGACCTTAAATCTGCTGCATAGCTATTGACCGGCTCAGTCAATTACATTACATAGAGTGCGGCCTAGGAGGATAAGGCCATTTTGAGCCTGACCGTCCTCCCGCTTTCGCCCCCAAAGCCGGATAAGGTCGCTACAATCAAACCCAAAGGCTTCGATCGATTAATCCGTCAATAACCATAAATTAAGGCGTTGTGAGAGCCCTTAGGTCCTCACAACGCCTTATTATAACGAGGAGAAACGTGTATGCGTATTGGTGTTCCCAAAGAGCTTCATCCCGGAGAAAAACGGGTAGCGACCGTCCCCGAAGTCGCCGAAAAGCTCATCAAACTCGGCTTTGCAGTGACCATCGAACACGATGCCGGCGCTCAAGCCAACTTCACCGATGACGCCTACGAGGCGGTAGGCTGCCAGATCGCCGATCGGGACAGCGTGTGGTCGACGGCGGACATCATCCTTAAGGTGAGAGGACCTGCAAACTATCCCCAGCTCGGTGTCGATGAAACCCAATGCCTCAAGGAAGGGCAACACCTGGTCAGCTTCATCTGGCCGGCGCAGAATGCTCCTTTGATGGATCAATTGGCAGATCGCAAGGCGACCGTCATCGCCATGGACAGCGTCCCCCGTATCTCCAGGGCTCAAAAGCTTGATGCCCTCAGTTCCATGGCCAACATCGCCGGCTACCGTGCGGTGATTGAAGCAGCCCATGAATTCGGTCGCTTCTTTACCGGCCAAATCACAGCTGCGGGCAAAGTCCCCCCTGCAAAGGTCTTTATCATTGGGGTCGGGGTCGCGGGGCTTGCCGCGATTGGCGCGGCCAATGGCCTTGGAGCGATTGTCAGAGCCTCCGATACGCGACCCGAGGTCAAAGACCAAGTCAAATCGATGGGCGCCGAATTTGTTGATGTGGATTACCAAGAGGAAGGCTCCACCGCAGGGGGCTATGCCAAGGTGATGAGCGAGGCTTACCAAAAAGCTCAGATGGCCCTTTATGCCAATCAGGCCAAGGACGTCGACATCATCATCACCACCGCACTCATTCCCGGAAAGCCAGCACCTCGCTTGATTACCCGTGAGATGGTCGAGTCGATGAAACCTGGGAGTGTCATTGTCGATCTCGCAGCAGAACAAGGCGGTAATTGTGAACTCACAGAACCAGGACAAGTGGTCGTAAAGCACGGCGTCACCATTGTCGGATATACCGATCTTCCAAGCCGCTTGGCCCGTCAGTCATCGACTCTTTACGCAACGAATCTCTTAAGGCTTCTCGAGGAACTCTGCAAAGAGAAAAACGGAGAAATCACCGTCAACATGGACGATGAAATGATTCGGGGGGCTACTGTGATCAAGGATGGCGCCATTACCTGGCCACCACCCCCCATCGCCGTCTCTGCCGCTAAGCCGAAAGCGGAGGCTGCAGCGCCTGTGGTCAAGGAGGTCAAGCCTCCCTTGCTCCCAGCCTGGGCTCAAAGCGTTCTCAAATTCGCGCTTCTCGGGCTTCTCTTCTGGTGGGTCGGCGCCAACGCACCGGCCGCCTTCATGGCTCACTTTACGGTGTTTGTCCTCGCCTGTTTTGTGGGTTACATGGTGATTTGGAATGTGACACCCGCCCTTCATACCCCGCTGATGAGCGTGACCAACGCCATCTCCAGCATCATCGCGATCGGTGCCCTGGTCCAGATTTCATCGCCTGAAATCGCCATCCTCGCCGGGATCGCCTTGGTTCTTACTTCCATCAACATGGCCGGCGGCTTCTGGGTGACCCAGCGCATGCTCAGCATGTTCAGAAAATAATCAGCGGAGCCACAATTATGTTTTCTGAAGGTCTCGTAACCGTCTCCTACATCGCCTCGACCATCCTCTTTATCTTGAGTCTTGGTGGCCTTTCAAACCCAGAAAC
>RFVA01000121.1 GCA_009922685.1 Gammaproteobacteria bacterium
GGATTTGAGTCATGTGGAGCTATTGCCGGAGTTGTCGCGCCCTTCGGGTGAATTGAACCTGAAATTGGGTCTTAACGCTGTTCTGCCTGCAGCTAACGCGACACTCACAGTCGGAAGCGGTGCAAAGATCAGAACGGATGCAGGCGGCAAAATCAATCTAAGTTCTGATACCAGTATTATTTTGAATGGAGAATTGAGTTCTCGTGCTGGGAGTATTGGCCTCCAGGTCACCCCACCGACTGATCAAGGTGAAAAGGGATTCCTGGCGAATCAAGGGATTTGGCTTGGAGAAAACAGCAAGATCGATGCCAGTGGCATCGCACTGACCTACCATGATGGTCGTGGCAAGACCCTTGGTAAGGTATTGGATGGAGGGGCGGTTAGCCTCGTTGCTGACCGAGGATTCATTGAGGTCGATCCAACCGCTTCGATTGATGTATCTGGAAGTTCAACAGTCATTGACCAACCCTACAAAGGATCTAATGGGAGCATTGCTTATGCGCCAACGGTCGTTGGCTCTAATGGCGGAACGATTAGCCTTGTTGCGGCTGAAGGGATGCAGCTGTTGGGTAATCTTAATGCTCAGAAAGGTCAAGGTGAAGGTACCTCAGGGGGAACACTTAATGTCGAACTCAGTATTCTCAACCGACGAGATCCTATCTTTATTGGTGCCGGTCAGCGTTATTTCCCTAATACTACAAAGATCGTCAATGTTATTCAGTCTCAGGATCCAGAAACTATCGCTAATAAGCGTGAGGTGGGTGTCGGCACCTCCCAATTTGGTCTAGTCGATATTGCCGCTGACCAAGTGAGCGGGGGTGGCTTTTCGAATCTTTCACTTAAAACGCTCGACAAGCTTCAGTTTACGGGTGATGTCGCGCTATCAACGAATCGTTCCATCGCATTGAATGCTCCTGTCGTATCCTATAAGGCTGATGCCTCAGGTTCTCCGGGGGCTGTTAATGTTAATGCTGCCTATGTGGCATTAGGGTCTGATGTGATCAGGCCGGGTGTGGCCTCATCCAAGGGTGGTTCTGCTGATCTGGCTATTAACGCTGATCTCATTGACGTCCGGGGTGAAAGTGCCCTTCAGGGTTACGGACAGGCAGATCTTGTGAGCCAGGGCGATATTCGCCTTCAGGGTATTAGGCTTCTTGAAAGTCAAAGGGATTTCAAGGGCGAACTCCTGTTGTCGGGCGATCTTAATATGACCGCCAAGCAGATCTACCCCACCACTTTAAGTGACTTCCATATTGGACTTGAAAACAACGCCGGTGGAACGGTAACTATTCTTCAGGGTAATGCCAGTGACACGCCCGTTTTATCTGCTGCCGGCAAACTCACGATCGATGCCCCTAATATCGTTCAAAGCGGTACCCTGAAAGCCCCCATGGGCGAAATAATTTTAAATGCGGCAAATAACCTTGATTTGACGCCAGGGAGTATCACTTCAAATTCAGCCAAGGATTTAGTCATCCCATTTGGTCGTGTGCAGGGTGGGCTGGACTGGATTTACCCCTTAGGTTCTCAAAATTTGGTCTTCAATGACGCACCAACTAAGAACCTTACCTTAAACGGCAAGACCATTAATCTTGAAGCGGGAGCAGTGATCGATACTCGGGGTGGTGGTGACCTCTCAGCGTTTGAGTTCCTTCCAGGACCGGGTGGCAGCTACGATCGATTGGATCCGAAGAGTAAGGGTTACCAGGGAGCTTATGCCGTTCTTCCAGGATTTACTTCAGGTTCTGCCCCTGTTGATCCCCTCGAGACGGCAATTAGTGGATTGAAGGTCGGTGACAGTATCTATCTCGCAGGAGCAAAGGGTCTCAAGGCGGGTAACTACGTCCTATTGCCCGCGCATTACGCCCTACTTCCGGGGGCATTCTTGATTACCCCAGAGACACTCAAAACCCCGATCGTCCCAGGTGAAACTATTTCGCGCGGTGATGGCGCACAAATTGTCGCGGGTTATCGAAATGTTTCTGGAACCACAATCAAAGATGATACATGGAGTGGTTTCGCTGTTGAGCCCGGCGCTAGGGCTAAAACTCGGTCCGAATTCGCAATCTCCTATGCGAATAGCTTCTACACAGACAAGGCCAAGCAGGCCGGAACTACAGCCAATTACCTGCCACAGGATGGCGGCTCTATTCAGGTCTCTGCGAAAACAGGGCTCCTATTGGATGGCTCAGTTGAGGCTGGGGCGGATCTGAATGGTCGCGGTGGGCGTCTCGATATCGCCGCCGATAATATCAATATCATTTCGGCATCTGATGCGGGTCAAACACTTGGTGGCGCGATCAATCTATCGGCGGATTCACTCAATCAGCTCGGTGTTTCAAGTATCGCTCTTGGTGTCCTTCGAAGCTACGATAAGGGCGAAACCGATCTTGAAGTTAAAGCCTCAAAGGTTCAGCTTGCATCAAAAGCTTCTTTGACCGGCAAGGAATATATTCTCGCGGCTAAGGACAGTGTGGTTCTCCAAAGTGGTTCAACCCTGAAGGCTGAAGGTACCCCTGATAGTACTCAAAAGCAGGTTCTTAATGTTAAGGGAGACGCCGCGGTGGTTCGCGTTGCGGCAGGGCCTCAGGCTGATCTTTTCAGAACAGAAGCCAAAGGGGCTCAGGGCAGTGTGCTGGTCGAATCGGGGGCAACCGTTTCCGCTAACGGTTCTATGATGTTGGATGCCACCGGGGCCAATCGACTGGATGGTACGGTCGATATCAAGGGCGGCTCGCTCGCATTGGGTGCTAACCGCATCAGCCTTGGGGCAGGAGACTCCTCGGCGAGTGGCCTGATTCTCAGTGCGGCACAGCTCACAGCACTTGGCGCTAATGACCTCACCTTGAGTAGTGGGAGTGATATCAGTCTTTATGGGGGCACGAATGTCTCCGCAAAGAACATTACCCTCCACGCCGGCGGCATCCTGGGTTTTGTTAATGCCGGGCTCACGTCGACAATCACTGCGGATAATGTCGTTATCGATAATAGAAATCTTTCGGCTTCCACGTTGGTTGGTCAGGGTAATGGGACTTTGGCCGTCAATGCCCAAAGCCTCACCTTGGGTGAAGGAAGCTATGCCATTGGGGGCTTCAACCAAACCAATCTTTTGGCAGCGACTGGGGTGACGGGGGTTGGTTCGGGGTCGATTCGTGTCGCGAGCAACCTTAATATCGCATCGTCGGTGATAACGGGCGGTCAAGGGGGCAATACCCAAATTGATGCCAGTGGCTATGCGGTAAATTTGCAGGCAAATGGAGCAACCAAAGCCCCTGCCAAGGAGTACTTGGGCGCTCGTCTGGGCATCACCGCTGATACCATTAAGAACGCTACGCTCATCGACCTTCCCTCGGGTGGCGTTCGGTTGAATGCCCTGAAGGGGAGCGTCGATCTTTTGGATGGCTCTCAAATCGATGTCTCAGGGAGGAGTCCTCTTATCGGTAAGGCCAAGGTGAATACCGATGGTGGTTCAATCGAATTACTCGCACAACAGGGGGATATCAATCTCTCAACGCAAGCCTCGATGTTGCTGTCGGGTCAGGAGGGGGGATCCCTCAAGCTGTCTGTGCCGAAAGGCACCTTCAACTGGCAGGGAACCATCAATGCCAAGGGTCTTGCCAAGGGTTCTATTTTTGATTTGGCTGCAGGCAACGCGAGTGGCGCTGGAAGTCTAGGGGGTCTTGGAAAAAGATTGAATACGGCAGGATTTACCGACACTATTCGGCTTAATTCCAAGGCGGGTGATTGGGTCTTAAATGCGGGTGAATCCCTCATCGCCCGGTCGGTATCGCTGGTAGCGGAATCAGGCAATGTTGAGGTGGCCGGAACCATCACGGCGAAGGGGGCAGAAGCCGCGATTAACCTTCTTGCGGCTAATGACCTTAAGCTAGACTCCACAGCCCTTTTAGCTGCGCAGGGAACCTCAGAGCAAGGTGGTCGGGTTGTGCTCGATGCTGTCAGTCTCAATGCCAAGAACCAAAAAGGCATTACGATCGATTCTGGGGCGCGGATTGATGTCACTGGCTCCGCTGGTACGAGTAACGGTCAGGTTGATCTCATTGCTGCCAGAAATGGTGGCGATGTTGCCGTCAAAGGCAACGTTGGCGCTGCGATTGCGGGATCAAAGGAGACGACCGTTGAGGCGGTTCAAGTTGTTGATGCCAGTGGCGAAATCACTAGCGCCCAGATCAGTGGCTGGAAATCTGCAACGGATAGTTTTATGGCGAATGCTGCGGCCATTGAGGGCCGGTTGAATTTGCCTGGATCACTTCGGGCGGGTCTTTCAGTCACCAGTTCATCGGATCTGAGTCTTGGCGCAAAAGGTTGGGATCTGAGTGATTGGCGTTACGGTGGCAGAACGGGTGTTCTCACCTTGAGTGCGGCTGGGGATTTGATGATCAATGGCAATTTAAGTGATGGGTTTAAGAATAATGACAAGGGGATTGATCTCGGTAATGGTCAATACGCTCCTGTAACCGATCAGCTTCAGGCTGGGGAATCCTGGGGTTACCGCCTTATGGCTGGACAAGACCTTGTGGTTGCTGCGGATACCTTTGTAAGGACTGGGACGGGGAGCATTTCCGCAA
>RFVA01000122.1 GCA_009922685.1 Gammaproteobacteria bacterium
ATTTGAAACCCAGCCAATGCAACCGTCGAAGCGTTGTTCCTATCCCCTCCTTTAAACATCACATTCCGGGCCACCCAAAGAAATTGATCATCTTTCTCGTGGCAACTTCGCCCGACCGATTAAGATTAACTCCAGGTTAAATTGACACCCGCTTTATCCAGAACGCATTATAGGGGTCGATGAACTTAGACTAAGCTGTTGGAGCTTTTATGAAAAAGACGCGTCGGGATTTCCTAAAGACCACTGCAAGTTCGAGTGCGCTTTTGGCCCTATCCACCGTAACGGGCCTTGGTACTGCGGAAGCTACCCCATCGAAGGCAGAACACGCCACCCCCCCCAAGGGAATTGATGGGCCTGGTCTTAAAGTGCACCGAGGGCACATTTTTCACATTGCAGGCGCTCCCAAAGTTTCCGATGCAGCCAAGTCGCTAGCTTGGTTTCCGGACGGGGCCCTTGTGGTCGATGGGAGCGGTCGCATTGTTTATTGCGGTCACTTCAAGAACCTCCCATCCAAATACGCCACTGCCAAGGTCATCGATCACAAGGGGAGCTATATTGTTCCTGGATTTGTCGACACCCACATGCATTATCCGCAGGTGTTTAGCGGCGATGCCTACGGTGGGGGACAACTTCTGGAATGGCTAAACAATTGCATATTTCCCTCAGAGGGCCTTCTCGCCAACCCCGAATATGCCAAACTTGCGGCGACCGAATGGTGCGACCGGATGATTCGTTCCGGTACAACCATGGGGCTGATCTTTGGTTCAGCCTATCCGGTGGCGCAGGACCTTCTTTTCCAAACCGCTCGTGATCGCGGGCTTAGGATTGTTTGTGGGCGCGGCATAGAGACGGTTGCTCCAGATTGGTCCAAACAACGGACTTCCGAGGAAGACGCCGTCAAACTGGTCAGGGCGGAAATCGAAAAATGGCACCCCTTGACTGAAGAAGCTCGTAAGGACGCTCTCCAGTTCGTGGCGATCGTGCCCCGCTTCAGTCTCTCAGTGACCCCAAAGACTATGGCTGCGCTTGGAGATCTCTATGAAGAATACCGTGATCGTGGAGTCTACTTTACCTCCCATCTGAACGAGAATGCCCGTCCGAAGACGGGTGAGATCGACATGACCAAAGATGTCTATAAGGTCGATAGTTACCTCGATACTTATGATGGAAAGTTCCTCCCAGGCTCAAAAGTTGGCGGGAAGAGTTTCCTTGGAAAGCGGAGCGTTTTTGCACACTGCGTCCATTGCACGGATCAAGAGCTTCAACGACTGGCTGAGACCGGAAGCTCTATTTCACATTGCCCCTCGTCTCAATTATTCCTTGGTTCTGGCACAATGCCCTGGCGACGCACCGTTGCCGCTGGGGTCAACATTTCGATTGGAAGCGATTATGGGGCAGGCGATGAATTCTTCATTCCGCAAGTCCTCAACAGCTGTTTCAAGGTCCATATTTCTGAACGCAGTCCGGTGGGTATTGATCCCTACACCAAGGATGACCAATCCATTTCACTTCATCCGGCTGAACTTCTGTTCACCGGGACCTTGGCCGGTGCGCGGGCGTTGGATCAGGAAGAGCGGTTTGGGAATTTCGATATCGACAAGGAAGCGGATTTTGTGGTGATGGATCCTTCAAGGAACATTACCTATGACCTGACCCTAAAGCACATGTACAAAAATCCGGATTCCAATACGGCGCGTGATGCACACCTATTCGCTGTCATCATGTTGGCGCGAGAATCGGTCGTGGCAGAAACCTATGTCAGAGGTCGCAAACTAAAAACCTCCAAGGATCTAGCCTAAATGTGAGGTGCCAAGTACCTTCGGTTGGGCCGTTAAAGAGAGAGGCATTTTGGGCCGCGACCGATCAGGCGGGTTCTTCTATGTGCGTTTAAACCCAAGGGTTTATGGGCTTAGCCGCGTTGACTCGGCTGTTTTATTGGACCAACCCTGCCAGAAACAAGAGGGTCGATTAGGTCTCAAGTCTTAGAGGGTCTGTCGTCTGATCTGATTACAAGGCCTCTTCAAAAGTCGCTACAGTCAATAATGTCGAGCCGACCATCGACAGCATCTTCGAAGAACGGTGGCTGTCCAACTTTGCCATCATAAACGGGCTCAAAGACTTTACTCCCGATGGCCTCACCAGAAAGACTGCGGCCATCAAGTGTCAAGGCTATTTGCCCAACCCAAATACCAGGATGCTCACCCTTAAGATCCTTGCCCGCCTGGTTGCTGCTCAAACTAATCATGAGACCATCCCCCGATAGATTGTAAGAAGCAGTTCCTGTCAGCTGGCTGATATATTCGAACGGGGTGGAAGTCTCTAAAAGCACACCATGCTGCAGACCACCAATCAAGGATATGGGCTGTTTCTTTGTTTTATTCATTGGCTCCACAGCCAACTTCAGTGTCTCCCGCCATTGTGGAAGGGCCGGCTGCCTGAGTGAGAAACAAAAGACCCCCCCCTTCATGAAGGTCTTTGCGTCAGGATGAGGAGATGCCTCGGCGATATATGGATGATTGGTGACAAGCAAAGCAATGCCGAATAAACCAAGAGCAAAACCACCTTTGTAATACATTTTGACTCCAATCTCGATGAGGGTAGTTTAAGAGAAACCCTAAAAGTCTTTCCTGGACAAATAAAAGACAACCCCAAAAGTACAGGAGACACCGTCCTTCATTGAATTGGTGTCTCTTGGCGGAATCATTTTCAATTTCCCAAAATGTTCCAGAAATTGATGTAAGATACCACCGGCATCAACACGCTGATGTTATTGATCCTCATAGCCTATCTGCGTCTTTGATAAACTTTTTAAGCAGACGAATTCGCGATTTATCAGAGGTATGACAGGCAATGACTTCAGCGGGGAATCTAAAAGAATCAATGCTCTCATCACCATTAATCGAAAACTCTAGAATGCCATCCACCTCCCCCTTTAGGGTCGAGGGATTGATCACATAAATTGTTGAGCCTGAATGCAGCATGAAGGGTTTTTCAGCGTCCTTCTCACTGAGGCTCATGCTTATCCTTAAATCACCATTAGCATCGACGGTCATGGCGCCATACTGAGAATGACAATGGAAGCTTCCATTATCGAAATTGTCGGTGTGACAGTTTTATCCAACAACAGATGAAACATCTCCGACTGTCTTAATGACACGTAATGTTATTATCTGTGAGCGGCCAGGAGTGCTGCCAATTGTTGGGGTGGCACTAATGCATATTCTATTATCTATATGCCGCGCCAGAAGCCACAGGATTAACAATGAACGCCAAGAATAATAACACTGATGCTGCTCTGGCTGCCGATTTATTTATCATAATTATCTCCATAAATTTATAATCGCATACCATTAAAAAAGAAAACAATAAAATACGCCAAAATCGACATGCGGCGATTTCGAGAGCTAGATATAACGCAGTTAGGGCTTAACTGAAACCCAGCCAAGTCGTTAGCGGGAATTGACCCCGTCTTTCTGAAATAAGCCCGCCGCCTTATAAAATAACTTCAGATTATTACAGATTTTGGGTTTAAGGAACCACCGATACCTAAGCGTTCCGACTATATGATCCACCCTCCCCGACGCACTTTCAACCCCATCGGAATAAGGGTTTTCATTGCAAAAAAGTTTTAGGTGTTTATCCGATACATTAAGGCACAACGCGCAATCTGACAGAACGCTTAACAAGGCCTTAAAGCATCAACAACTACTCTGTCCAGCTTCCCGAAGTTCCGCAGTTCCCTCACCGTTTTGGGGGTAAATGAGGTTGGCGGCTCTATATGAATCAATAGGATACGCTTCTGTCCGGGGGCTTTTTCGGGATTCTTTGTAGTGTCACGCCATATGGCTTATGGCTATTGATAGAAGGAGTATGCTCATGATATGGTGCGCACACGAGTCATCGCTAACCTTGGCCGCCTTGATCAACTCGAACCCAAAGACCTCGAACCTTTGATTAATGGCCTCAATCGGGCGATTGGACGAACGAGCAGTAACGCCTTTACCCCTGAATACGACAGCGCCAAGGCCTATGGTGATGTCTTCATGCTGCATGAGCTGTGGCATCAGCTTGGATTTTCCAAAGTCATCAATAAGGCGCTTCGCTCATCCCGTCGCTCCTTCGATGCGGAGGCTTTAGTTCGCGCCATGGTTTTCAACCGTCTTTGCGCCCCGGACTCCAAGCTTGGGTGCCTCGAATGGCTGGAGACGGTGTCTATTCCCCATATGCCCGATGTGGTTTCTCACGACCATCTCCTTCGCACGATGGATGCCCTCATGGACCACGGCGAAACGATTGAGAACCTCATGGCCGAGCAGATGCGGCCCCTGTTGGACCAGCAGCTCTCTGTGGTCTTTTACGACCTGACCACGGTGCGCATTCATGGCGAGGCACGGGTTGAAAATGACATCCGCGCCCACGGGATGAACAAAGAAACGGGAGGTATCGCTCGGCAATTTGTCCTTGGCGTCGTTCAAAGCGCTGATGGGCTGCCACTCATGCATACCGTCCACCCAGGGAATGTCGCAGAGACTAAAACCTTACAGTCGATGCTGACCCAGGTGTTGGCTCGATTCCCTGTAGAG
>RFVA01000123.1 GCA_009922685.1 Gammaproteobacteria bacterium
GGTGTACTGCAGTGCGTCGTTGTTCACGACATCAAGCACTCGTTGATCTCTCAGAAAGGTTTTCTCGAGGGCCGCCGCGGCCTTGACATGGCCCGCACCGGCCGAGACCGACATGATGAGGACCCGACGACCCTTTTCAGTCGACAAGAGAAGGGGCCTTTCTAGCGTCTGAGGCTCTCCAGAGAGGGCCTCTCCTACTCGACGCATGAGTCTATCGCAGCGGCACGATCAATCCTGATCGTGGCCATGGATTTTAGCCAGCGTGGCCATCGAAAGACCCATGAAGAGGCCAAACAGCACCACGATCCAGCCAATCGAGAGCTCGATCTTGACCATCAAGGAATAGGCTCCAAGCATCAGCAAAATGGCGATGTTTTCATTGAGGTTCTGAACGGCAATCGAGTGCCCAGAACCCATCAGCTGATGACCCCGGTGCTGTAAAAGGGCATTCATTGGAATCACGAAACTACCGGCCAAGGCACCGATCAAGATCAGCATGACCACCGCCAGCCAAAACGTCTTGACGAAAACCATCGCGAGAACGGCAAGGCCCATCAAGATCCCTAAGGGGAGAACCTTGACCGAATGCTCAAGGGGAATCCACTTAGCGGCCACCACCGATCCGATGGCAAGGCCGACTGCGACCAATGCGGTCAACTGGGTACCCCGCTCAAGATCCATCCCCAAGGCCGAGGCCGCCCAAGCAAGGATAATAAAACGAAGGGTTGTGCCTGCCCCCCAAAATAGCGAGGTGACCGCCAGGGAGACTTGCCCTAAAGGATCTTTCCAAAGAGCGACAAACCCACGCCAGAAATCGGCCCAGAGGAAGCTTAAGCTCCGCTTTTCAAGGCGGTGTTCCACCGGGAGGTGGGGAATATACATATTGAACAGCGCGGCAACCAGATAGAGGATGAAAATGATCATAATCGCAAACTTAGGCTGGCTGTTGCCAAAGATCGCGAACAGACTGTCTGGCATCCAGTTCGCCGCACTCAAATGATCACCGATCAAGAACCCACCAATAATTGCTCCGAGAATCACGGCCAGCACGGTGAGACCCTCCATCCAGCCATTGGCCCAGACCAAACGGTTTGCTGGGAGGTACTCGGTCAAAATGCCATATTTAGCCGGTGAGTAGATCGATGCTCCGATACCCACAAACCCGTAAGCGACCAAGGGATGGAGACCCAAGAGCATCGCCAGACACCCCAGCATTTTGGTCGTGTTGCTGATGAACATCACCTTCCCTTTCGGAAGGGAGTCGGCGAAGGCCCCCACAAACGGGGCCAAGACGATAAAGGCCACCACAAAAAATTGCTGGAGAACCGGCGTTTGCCAGGCAGGCGCATCCATCGACTTCAGCAGCGCGATGGCTGCAAAAAGAAGCGCATTATCGCCGAGCGATGAGAAAAACTGCGCTGAGAGTATCGTCAGGAATCCGCGGTTCATGTCAGAAATTGCTCCAAGAGACAGTGATGGAATAGTTCGGCAGTGCCTTTATAAGCTTCGAGTTTACCTCATCGATATGACGGTCCATAAGCTCTCAGCGAGGATCTTGTCGATTTATCGCCATCAACTGGGGTGAATTTCCGAGAGGAAACCATCTCTGATCCTGATCATCTCGCCCTTCGGGCATCAGGCTATTCATCCCTCTGTAACAGTGACTTGGTAGCGTCCGGTCTTTGATTCTCAAATCTTCCTGGAAGACCTCGTGGACGAACTAACACCAACCCCTATCAGCCGCCCGACCCAACCACCTTACATCAGTCGCGAACTGAGCTGGCTGGACTTTAATGACCGTGTCCTTCATGAGGCTTTTGATCCCAGAAACCCCTTGATCGAACGGCTCAAGTTCCTGGCCATCTTCAGTTCCAATCTCGATGAATTCTTCATGGTCCGGGTCTCAGGGATCGAGGAATTTGTTGAGCTGGGTGTCGATCCCGGTTACCCCGATGGCCACCACCCTAAAGAGCTCCTCCAAAAGATCCGTGAACGGCTGGCCCTTCGGGTAGCTGAGCGAAAGTCACCGCCTATTTTGATCGGGAAGTTTTTCCCATCCTGACCCCGTTGACGGTGGATGCCAGCCATCCTTTTCCTAAGATGGCGAACCTCAGCCTCAATCTTGCCGTGATCGTTGAAGATCCCGAGACCAAGATCCAGCGCTTTGCACGGGTCAAGATCCCAGACAGCCTGCCCCGTTTTGTGACGATGACGGACTGGGAAGACGGTGAAGCAGCCAACCTCATCTGGCGCGGCATGCCGCTTGAACAGGTGATCGCACGGAACCTTAAAACGCTGTTTCCGGGAATGAACTTGGTGGCCCACTACCTTTTTAGGATTACCCGGGATGGGGATTTCCCCATCAAGGAAGCTGAAGCCGATGATCTTCTCTTAGCGATCGAGCAGGAAATCAGCAAGCGACGCGTCGATGGATTCGTTTGCCGTGTTGAGATGGACCCCAGCATGCCGACCGTCCTTCGGGAGCAATTGGCCAAGGACCTCGGTGTTAAACCGGAGGATGTCTTTGAAATCGAAGGCCTGATGAATCTCAAGGATCTGTTTTTCTTCGCATCGCTGCCGGTTCCGGACCTGAAGTATCCCGATTGGACCCCCTTGATCCCGCCAAGGATCAAATCAGCGCTGGCCCTTCATGCCGGAGGGTCCGACGAGAGGGATACACGCGGACTCTTTGAAGAGATCCGGCACGGCGATATCCTCGTCCATCACCCCTATGAATCCTTTGGCAGCTCTGTTGAAGCGTTCATCAGCGAGGCGGCCGACGATCCCGATGTGGTGGCCATCAAAATGACCCTCTACCGAACCTCCGGCGACTCCCCGATTATCAAGGCCTTGATCCGTGCCGCCTTGAATCAGAAGCAGGTCGCGGTTCTGGTCGAAGTCCTCGCGCGCTTTGATGAGGCTAACAACATTGTCTGGGCCAAAAAGCTCGAGCAGGCCGGTGTTCATGTGGTCTATGGCGTGGTAGGACTCAAAACGCACACCAAGACCACCCTGGTCGTCCGCCGCGAAGGCGATGGGCTGCGCCGGTACATTCATGTGGGAACGGGCAACTACAACTCCAAAACGTCAAACCTCTATACCGATCTTGGTCTTTTTACTTGTAACGAGACGTTTGGTTCAGACCTCACGCATCTTTTCAACTATCTGACCGGGTACTCAAGGCAGAATGCTTATGAAAAGCTGCTGGTGGCCCCCCTGACACTCCGTTCTGGGATGGTCTCTCTGATTCAGCGTGAAATGAACGTGGCGCGGGCCGGTGGTGATGCGAGGGTCATGGCCAAAATGAATTCGCTGACCGACATCGACATGATCAACCTCCTTTATGAGGCCTCTCAAGCGGGGGTCAAAATTGACCTGATCATTCGTGGTGTCTGTTGCCTGATCCCACAACGGCCAGGGATCAGTGAAAATATTAACGTCGTGAGCATTGTCGGTCGTTATCTTGAACACTCGCGTATTTATTACTTCCATAATGGGGGCCAGGAAGAACTTTACATCGGCAGCGCCGATTGGATGACCCGAAACGCCTGTCGATGAGGCGCATCAGCTCTCAAGCCAGGAACAATTGATGGCTCTGGCCATCGAAAGGGATCAGGTCTTCCCGGAAGCTGAAAGCGACCCCGTGTAAGGACTCGACACAAAATCGGGCCTTGGGGACTCACCCTGAGGTCCGCGTGTGACACAATGGGATTGAAAGGGCAGAGCCTGTTTTGACCAAGATAGCCTTCATCGACCTTAAAGACGATACCCATGAGCACTGAAGACGCCTCGATCAAACGACCTCGGAAAAAATCGATCGCCATCAAGCCTCGACCAAGAACAGCCGAGGTGGCGCCCTTCGTTGAGCCTGAAATCGGGGTTGAAGACTCATCGAGCGTCGGTGAGCTGGCCGCGGTGAGGCAACCCGATGAAACGAGCCGTTTTCGAATCTTTGTCATCGATGCCGGCTGGAAATCACCCGCCGCAGAGGTCCTCAGGAGCAACTTCACGATGATTGTCTGCTCACTGGCCAGAGACCCCCTTTACGTATTGACCCGAAGGCAGTCTCAGGAGATTATCCGAAAGAATCCGATTCTTGTCGGCAAGGATCCCATCATTCTGGTTCGAGATCTCAGTGGCAAACCATCCATCGAAGAGGATGAGGAATTTCATGGGTTTCATTTCAATCTGGGACTGATTCATCAACCGACGATGGCCCTGAAATACCTTCAGGAATTTTTGCATTTCCTCATCAGCCATCGCGATAGCCCCAATATCGAAATGGATATCG
>RFVA01000124.1 GCA_009922685.1 Gammaproteobacteria bacterium
TCATTGCGAAGCTGAAAACCGCGCTTGGTGAGATAGCGTGGCTCCACGGTGTAATCAAGGTTCGGCGCGATATTGAAATAATAGGGTACGGAGAAGGCGCCGCCACCGCCCCCTGGGGCACTCCCCATGGTCGGGGTGAGGAAACCTGACACCCGTCGCCCATCGGTTGGAAATTCCATGTAGGGCGCCCAAAACATCGGGACATCCATAAACTCGAACCAGGCATTACGAGCCGTCGCGGTGCCACTTTCCTTGTTCATCTTGACATGATCAGCATGCATCACCCAGTCCTGATTCCCGGTCGGACAGGTCGTATAGCTCACCATCTCATAGCGCGACAAGGTTCCGCTATCAATGTGAGTGACCCGAGAGGTCCCTCGCCCAGGCACAGAAGGCAGCATAAACTGGGTATTGCGATAAACTCCGCGCCCCGCCTTGCCGTCCATGAATCCAGAATCACTGGCCATAATCATGGTCTTGTCCTGATAGAACACATTGCCATGGGCGTTGACCGCATCGGTCTTAAGGTTACGGGTAATATAATCCGCCCAAAGATGCTGGTCCGCACGAATCATCTCCGTGGAGCCTTTGAAGTTGGTGACTTCATCACCCAAAAGTTCAAAGAAATCCGAATGGATATCGACCGGCGCCTTGTCACGCGCCAACCGCTCCTCCGGCGTCAGAATAAATTCCATCAGTGGCGGCGGCGCCTTTCGACCCACTTTCGGGGCACAGCTTCTGACCCAAGGATTGACCGGCAACTTGCCCATCAGGCTCTCAAAGCGCTCCTCATCTTCCCGGGTCATATTCGGGGATTCCGCCCAATGCTCCGTCTCCTCACCCGGCTCACTCACCACATGAGCAAAGCCGCGAGGGTCCCGACCGTTCAGCGTACACGACCAACCGCGATCAGGCCCAGAATCCATTGAAGGCTCACAGTTCCAGCCTGAAGCACGCGCTTTCTCAGGATCACCGCTGGCCGTGGGCGCCGTAAAGCCCGTCTTTTTGTTAAGGAGTCCTGGACGATCTTCAGCACCCGTCTTATCGCCAGAGTCTGGATTATTGAGAGGATCATCAGAGTAGTCTGAAGAAGGCTCTTCACCCAGCTCTACTCCGCTCTCAGCCGCCTCTTGGGTTTTCGAAGAGGGCGCTATAGGGTTCTTGGAGCCACAAACCCAGCGACCATCTCGGTCCTTGTTGGCACAATCCCAGCCGGCCGCCAGGGCGTGAGTGTTCCAGCAAGAGGCCAAGAGCAGCCAAGCCCAAAACGCTGATGGCGCAAGACGACCCATAGATAGACTAGGCAACCTGTGATGGGACAATGTTAGCCCGCGCCTTGAAAAGGCCTTGGAACTTCAGGATCATGAACAGGAAATCCGTGAGACATGCTCGTCCGGCAGCACGCTTTGTGATGAAATAACCGGGTATAGGCCTCATATTTTACCCCAACCGTTGGTTCGGGTAATTTTTTTTATCCGCTGACCCCTGATCGACATGCCCCCCTCTGACGACCGCTACCAGCTCATGATGCAGTGGCTAGAAACCGACCTTGGTCTCGCCATTAGAACGATTCAACCCGCCTCCTCAGACGCGAGTTTCCGACGCTATTTCCGTCTAGAGATCGGAGAGGCGTCCCATATCGTGATGGATGCACCGCCGCCTCAGGAAGATGTTCGGCCCTTCATCAGAATCGAAGGATTACTCGCCAAGGCCGGCCTAAAGACCCCGGCTATCGAAGCGAGTGATCCCGAGAAGGGGTTTCTGCTGCTGACCGATCTCGGGCATGTCAGCTTTTTGGATGCGCTCAATGAAGACTCGGTTGACCGCTATTATGGGAGTGCCATGAGGAGCCTCCTCGCGCTTCAGACCCACGCATCGATCACTGAGAGTGGCTTACCCGCCTACGATGAGGCGCTGTTGCGACGGGAACTTGATCTCTTTCCAAAGTGGTGCCTTGAGGCCTTTCTCGGCCTTGAAATGGCCTTGGAAGACCCTGCCATCCTCTCAAGGACCTTCGATATCTTGGTCCAGTCAGCCCTCGACCAACCGCGGGTCGTGGTCCATCGTGATTTTCACTCACGCAATTTGATGGTCAGCCATGATGATCGTCCCGGGGTTCTCGACTTCCAAGATGCCGTCATCGGACCGATAACCTACGACCTAGTCTCGCTCTTAAGAGACTGCTACATCGAATGGCCTCCTGAGCGCCTCGACGGCTGGGTGAAAGGCTATTACTCCAGCCTCTTGAGTCATCAAGTCATCAACCAAGAAACCGATTTTGCTCTCTTTAAGCGCTGGTTTGATCTGATGGGCCTGCAGCGCCATCTCAAGGCTGCCGGCATCTTCTGTAGGCTTGATATCAGAGACCACAAATCCTCCTACCTCCAAGATCTTCCAAGGACACTCGGTTATGTGGCTTCCGTCGGGCAACACTATCCTGAATTCAGCGATTTTATTCACCTCATGACCGATCGCATCTTGCCGGCTATTCAAGGGAAGATCTCCTCATGAAAGCCATGATCCTGGCCGCTGGGCGTGGCGAAAGAATGCGGCCACTGACCGATCACACGCCCAAACCCCTCCTTTCAGCCGGCGGGCAACCACTCATCGTTCATTTGATTCGGAACCTAGTGGCGGGCGGCATTGATGAAATCATCGTTAACACCGCACACCTTGGCCATCAACTCACTAGAGCGCTCGGGGATGGGAAAGCCTTTGGGGCTCATATCCGTTATTCGAGGGAAACCGAGGCGCTTGAAACCGGGGGCGGTATTTTGAAGGCGCTGCCCATGCTCGGCGATGACCCCTTTCTCGTGATCAACGGCGACATCGGCACGAATTTCCCCCTTGGCCGCTTGCAACACCAAGCGATCGATCTGGCCCATTTGATTTTGGTCCCCAATCCCTCGCACCACCCAACAGGAGATTTCGGTCTACGAAATGGCCAAGCTCTCGAAGTTGGGGAGCCCCGCTTTACCTTCGGAGGGATTGGACTTTACCGGCCGAGCCTTTTCGAGGGATGCCCCGAAGGGCGATTTCCGCTGGCGCCTCTCCTTCGGAGCGCGATGGCAACCGGGAGGGTCAGCGCCGAACTTTATGAGGGTCTTTGGATGGATATCGGAACGATTGAGCGCCTGGAGGCTTTTGGCGACCTGATCGCCGAAAGCACCTGATAAACCATCAGTTGTCCGATAGCCACTCAAGCCATGTGCTAATGACGATCAGCGCCCAGAGGGCTCGGCCATGATCAACCTCTCGAGCGAGATGCTCCTTTAGGAGACCCAGCGCGGAAGGGGGATGGATCCCCACCTGAAGAAGCCTAGGATGGCTCAGTGCATCCCGAGCAAAGCCCTCAAGTGGCCCCCGCAGCCAAGCACTCAAAGGCACTGACAGCCCGCGTTTTTTTCGATAGACGATACTCTTTGGCAAATAGCGACTGGCGTATCGCTTGAGGAAGCGCTTGGTCTCAAACCCCTTGACCCGCTCAACCGGCGGAAGGCTCGCCGCAAACTCCATGACGGCAAGATCCAGAAATGGGGCACGCAATTCCAGAGCCGAATGCATGCTAGCCCGATCCGCCTTGGTCAAAAGCCCCTCGGCCAATGAACGCTCAAGATCATAGCGCTGGATCGTATCCAGCAGTGGCTCGCCCTCAAGGGCTGGCCACTCATGCCCTACCGGCTGAACACCGAGGCGCTCCATGAGGCTCGGCGAGAGACTGGAATTCCAAAGCACATGGCGCTGGAGTCCATCGAGATGATCGCCCTCAACAAACCGCTTTAATAGAAAAGAAAGGGTCACCTTTTTATCGCTGGGGGGCCAGCGGTGGACTTGCTCTCGGATCAACCCCCTGAGCCAAGAGGGCAGGCGCGCGTAATGTTCGGCAAAGCCTGCGCCAAAATACGTTGGATAACCCCCAAACAATTCATCGGCTCCTTCGCCTGAAAGCGACAGCCTAATCTCTCTGGCCGCCCGCTCGGAGAGCAGTGCGGTCGGCATCCATGCCGGGTCAGCCAGGGGTTCACCCGATGTTCGCACGACCTCGCGAAGCAGCCTTGGAATATCCTCAGGCTCCACCCAAACGGGCACATAATCGATCCTGAGATCACTCGCTACTTGTTCAGCAAAAAGACCCTCATCAAAGGAGTCCTCCCTGAAGCGGAGTCCATAAGCGGTCAATGATTTATCCGGATGGAGATCTCGGGTCACCGCCGCGATGAGCGAAGAATC
>RFVA01000125.1 GCA_009922685.1 Gammaproteobacteria bacterium
ATGCTGCTTTGGGCACTCATCCTGAGTGTCTGGACGGTGGCGGTCACCTTGTTCTGTCAAAGCCTGACCCTCCCTTTTCAGGCCCGCGTCCTCGGGGTGATGGGATTGATCAGTACGGGAATTTTGTTATTCATCTTATTGACCTCGAATCCTTTCGATCGCTTGGTGCCGATGCCGCCCGATGGCAACGATCTCAATCCGCTGCTACAGGATTTCGGCATGACGATCCATCCGCCCATGTTGTACATGGGCTATGTGGGACTGTCCGTTGCTTTCAGTTTTGCGATTGCCGCTCTCTTGGGTGGCACCCTTGATTCAGCCTGGGCCAGGTGGTCAAGGCCTTGGACACTGGTTGCCTGGATTTTTCTGACGTTCGGTATCGTCCTTGGATCCTGGTGGGCGTATTACGAACTGGGCTGGGGTGGTTGGTGGTTTTGGGATCCGGTTGAAAACGCCTCATTCATGCCTTGGCTGGTGGCCACCGCTTTACTGCATTCCCTGGCCGCGACTGAAAAGCGAGGCGCCTTCAAGGCCTGGACCGTACTGCTGGCGATCTTTGCCTTCTCTTTGAGCTTACTGGGTACCTTCTTGGTCCGCTCCGGCGTACTGACCTCGGTCCACGCCTTTGCTTCAGACCCTGCCCGAGGCCTATTCATTCTGGTCTTCCTGGCCCTGGTCGTTGGCAGCTCGCTGCTGCTTTATGCCCTCAGAGCGCCATCCATCCGTGACTCTGCGCACTATGCCTTGATCTCAAGGGAAAATCTTCTCTTGATCAATAACATTCTCTTGGTCACGGCCGCCGCCAGTATCCTCCTAGGAACCCTTTATCCCTTAGTGCTAGACGCCCTTCATTGGGGGAAAATCTCGGTGGGACCCCCTTACTTTAGCAATGTCTTTGCCCCGCTGATGGCCCCCGTCATTTTACTCGCCGGGATCGCGCCCCTGTTTTCCTGGCGGGAAGCAAAGATCGCCAAAGTCTGGGGAAAAATTCGCTGGCTGGGCCCTGTGGCGGTGACCCTGAGCATCATCACTACCGCACTCTTTTGGGATCTGAAAGAGATCAAAGTGCTCGCGGGTCTTAGCATGGCCTTCTGGCTGATCGGGGGCACCTTGTTGTCGCTCTGGAGTCGAGTGCGCCTGCGCAGCAGCCTTCTTGAAGGTTTTCAATCCCAGAGCCTCAGTGCTTATGGCATGACCATGGCACACTTAGGCATCGCGGTCTTTCTGGTCGGGCTGGTTCTTTCTGATCGCCATAGTGTCGAAAAAGTGGTACGCCTAGCCCCTGGAGACACGGCGGCTATTGGGGCCTACGATTTCATCTTTAAGGGGATCAAGACCGTCGATGGCCCCAACTTTAAGGCTCAGGAGGGACTCTTTGAAGTTCGCTCAGAAGATCGGGTCATCACCGAACTTAAACCCCAGAAACGGAGTTACCGCGTCCAACGCAACACGATGACGGAGGCCGCTATTGACCCTGGAGTGACCCGTGATCTCTATGTGGCCCTCGGTGAACCCCTCGATGCGGGAGCTTGGAGCGTACGCCTTTATTACAAGCCCTTCATTCGCTGGATCTGGTTCGGCGGTCTTTTCATGATGATGGGCGGTTTCTTAGCCTTGCTGGACCGTCGCTATCGACGGCATAAAATGGACCCGATAGTGCCTGCCTGAAGACAAAGGCCGCCAAGGACCCGTCTTTTGACCTACCTCGATAACCCTAAGAACCATGCGCTTTTTGATCCCCCTCGGTGTTTTTCTGGTGATGGTCATCTTTCTCGCCATCGGTCTTTCTCTTGATCCGAGAAACATACCCTCACCCTTGATTGGAAAACCAACCCCGACATTTCATCTCCCAGAGGTTTCGGACCCTTCGAAGACGCTTACCCCTGAAAGCTTTCGTGGCCGAGTTGTTCTCCTCAATGTCTGGGCCTCCTGGTGCGTCTCCTGCCGGCAGGAACATCCGGTCCTTTTGGATCTTGCTAAACGCCGAGAGGTCCCCATTCTTGGCCTCAACTATAAAGACCAGTTAGCGGCCGGGAGAGACTGGCTTTCAACGTTTGGCAATCCCTATGAGGCGAGTGGCTTCGATCAAGACGGGCGCGTAGGGATTGACCTTGGGGTGTATGGGGTCCCTGAGACCTTCGTGATTGATAAAAAAGGTCTTATTCGGATGAAACATACGGGACCTGTCACCCCGCAAGCCCTTGAAAAGGAGATCCTGCCGTTGGTTCTGCGCCTCAACCAGGAACCTTGATGAAGATCCTGATTCTTTTAGTGTTGACACTGGCAGGCTCACCGCCCCTTTTCGCGACCGAGATCCGTGAGTTTGCTGATCCTGAAAAGGCCGAGCGCTATGACCGCCTGATCGGCGAACTTCGCTGCCTGGTTTGCCAAAACCAATCGCTCGCGGACTCTGATGCCGACTTAGCCCGAGACCTTCGCAACGAGGTCTATGAGATCATCGAGGCTGGGCAGAGCGAGGAAGAGGCCATTCGCTTCCTGACCGATCGCTATGGTGATTTTGTGCTTTACCGCCCCCCCGTTAAACCAATGACCTTTCTGCTGTGGGGCGGCCCCTTACTGATCCTTCTTTTTGCGGGAGTCATCGGCTGGCGCTATGCCGGTCAGCGGAAAATCCAGACCATCAGGGCTATCAGCGAGGCCGACCGAGACAAGCTCGAGCGCCTAAAAAAACAGTTGGATGACGGCCATTAAGCGGACCGACACGCCATCATCAAGCCCCCACCACGGACATCTCATCACCCCATGATTACCTTCTTGCTGATTGCCCTTCTGCTTCTGCTTCTGGGTTACCTCTTCTTCATTCCAGCATGGAGAGGGAAAGGGAGCACCGCGTCTCAAGGACGTGATCAATTAAACTGGGCGCTTCATCTAGAGAGGCAGGCCGATCTTGCCCGTGAAGGCACCTTGGGTGATGACCTTGATCGCCTCAAGGATGAATCCGAACGGAACCTCCTCGATGACCTTGAACAAACAGAAACCGTCGCTCCTCGAAAAGACTCCACCCAGGGCCGCCGAACACTCCTAACGGCCTTGATTCTGATCCCCGTGCTCGGGGGATTGATCTATCTCTCTTTGGGACGTCCAGAGCTTCTAGAGAACCCCCCTCAGGCCGCCCAAGAATCCGCCCGCGAGGCCATTAAAGCCTTGGCAAGTCGCCTCACCGAAAAACCCGACGATCTTCAGGGCTGGATCCTCCTTGGCCGTTCTCTGCAGACCACGCAGCGACCCCAGGAAGCGGCCAAGGCCTTTGAAATGGCGATGAAGCTGGCCCCTGAAGACCTCGACATCCAAGTCTCCCTCGCTGAATCATTGGCCGAAGTTCAGGACGGACGGCTGCAAGGACGGCCCATCGAGATGATTCGAAACATCCTACAGAAAGATCCCAAACACAAGCTGGCACTCTGGCTCTCGGGTCTTGAGTCCGCGCAGTCGGGGGACAATCAAGGTGCACTCAAAAGCTGGAGAATGCTCAGGGCTGAATTCACCCCGGGTAGCGACGAGGCGATCGAGCTTGATGGCTATATCCAGCAGCTGGATCCGAAGGCCTCCATGAGCGCCCCCCAAGATCAAAAGCCCCAAGGAAGATCCATCAAGGTTCGGGTGCAACTCGCCAAAGAAGTCGCCTCCAAAGCCGATCCTAACGACACCGTATTCATCTTTGCAAAAGCCGCTGAAGGCCCTCCCATGCCGCTCGCTGTGGTCCGCAAAACGGTCAGCGACCTTCCGATCGAGGTTCAGTTGGATGACAGCATGTCGATGATGGCCGGGATGAACCTTTCAAGCTTTGAACGGCTCCTCATTGGTGCCCGCATCTCAAAATCGGGGCGTCCGGTGGCGGCGACCGGAGATCTTGAAGGTCTCAGCGAGCCGGTGACACCGGCCCAAGGGGCCCACTACGAGATCACGATTGGGCGGGTGATTCCCTAAGTCTCCCGTTCTTGAGAGCCCCATAACCAGGCAGCGCCCCTCACACCGCTCGAATCGCCATGGACGGGGGGGGACAGTGGGGTGATCACCTGGTCAGAAAAGATGTAGCGGCCCCAACGGGCAGGAATGGCCGTATAAAGTCGGTCACAATGTGAAAGGCCACCCCCAAGAACGATCACATCAGGATCAATCAGGTTGATGACATGGGCTAAAGCCCTCGCCAGTCGATCCTCGTAGCGCAAAAAGGTCGCCTCAGC
>RFVA01000126.1 GCA_009922685.1 Gammaproteobacteria bacterium
CCTCGACGGTCTCAATGAGTCCAACCCCTCGGATGAGGTACTGCTCATCATAATGCGGGAGCTTACCGCCGCCGCTATTGGCATTGTTGAGGGCCAATGCCTCATAGACATCGTGGAGGGATAAGCCGTAATGCCTCAAGCGATCAGGGTCAGGCCCCACCTGATACTGGCGCTCATGCCCGCCGATCGAATTGATCTCGGCGACCCCCGAAACCCCTCTTAAAAGGGGCCTAACGACCCAGTCCTGGATGGTGCGGCGCTCGGTAAGCTCATCGACAGAGAGGGGTTTTTCCTCATCATCGGTACGCTCGAGGGTGTACTGGTAGATCTCCCCTAGACCTGAGGACACGGGGCCTAACACCGGGGTGACATCTGCTGGGAGCTGAGCCCCAGCTTCGATCAGCCGCTCAAGGACCAACTGCCGTGCAAAATAAATATCCGTTTGGTCGGTAAAGACCAGAACGATCTGCGACAGCGCATTGCGGTTCACCGATCGCATATCAACAAGGCCAGGAAGGCCCGTCATAGCGATCTCAAGAGGAACGGTGACAAACCGTTCGACTTCAGCCGGGGATCGACCCGGTGCCTCGACGGCCACCTGGACCTGGACGTTCGTCACATCCGGGAAGGCATCCACCGACAACTGTCTGATCCCCTGAAAACCCGCGAACATGAGGACCACCGTGGCGATGAGGACCACCAGGCGTTGATTCAGCGCGGTACGGACCAAGTGGTCGATCATCGGTTTATTCGAGATCTTTCAAGGTTCTGACATTGTTGAGATGAAACGCGCCATCCACCACAATGACATCCCCAGCGACAAGGCCCTCCAAAACTTGACGGCGACCGGCTCGGGTTTCACCCAGAAGGACCGGCCTAAGGGCGACCCGATCATTCCCTTCTTGGACAAAGACCTGATCATGATCACCCACCCGAAGGACGGCCTGCGCCGGAATGGTCAGAGCACTTTCACTCGTCCGGGTGATCATCATGTCGGCCAGCATTTCAGGCTTGAGTCGCCGATGACGATTATCGACCTCCATTCTAACGGTCACAGTCCTGGTTTCAGGCTTCACGGTATCCGCCACAAAGACGATCTGGCCGACGAAGTGTTCGTTGGGCAAGGCAGGAATGCGGGCTTCAACCTGGCTTCCGACCTGAACTAGGTGGGCGTCAAGCTCCGGGGCCTCGGCCGCAATCCAGACGGAGGATAAGTCCGCAACGGTAAAGAGTTCGTCCGATATTTCAACGATCTGTCCGACCGAAATCTTCCGCTCAATAACCGTCCCACTGATCGTCGTCGACAAACGTGTGGTGGAATCGATGTGGCCCTGTTTCTGGAGCTTCTGAATCGTATCGGGTGTCATACCCATCACGCCCAATTGATCCGCCAGCGCATGAATCTCCACCTGGGCCTCCTCAAAGGCCGCTTCTCTCTCGCGGAGGGTGACCTCGCTGATAATCCCCTCCCGATACAATCGCCTCGCCCTTTCTGCGGTGAGCCGCTGAAGGCCTATCTGGGTTTCCGCTTTGAGAAAGTCGGCTTGGGCATGACTCAGCTCCGTACTGTTCAGAACCGCAAGGACATCCCCTTTGTTCACCTGGCGGCCGGTAAAGGCGCGCACCTCGACGACCCGACCGCTGATGCTCGGTCCAATCCGGGCCACCCGATGCTCATCGAGGGTCACTCGCCCAGGAAGGCGGATGACCTCTCCATAGGGGGTCATCCCGACCGTTTCAAAGCTGATACGGCTAGCGAGCTGAGGGGTCAGTAAGACCGTCGCCTCGAGCTCTCCGGCCTCAATGAGCGCTGAAGAAAGCGTCAGGAAAAGACCCAATAGACCCGCACACGTTCCGCCAAGCCACTGGCGATAAACCATCGAAGAGGGTCTATTGGGCGCCATCATAAAATCCCCAGGGTCTCCCAAAGGGCATCCACCCGATCCTTGACGCCCTGATCCATCACGATCGGTGTGCCCCACTCGCGCTGGGTTTCTCCTGGCCATTTGTTGGTGGCATCGAGGCCTGCTTTAGATCCTAAGCCTGAAACAGGGGATGCAAAATCCAGGTAGTCGATGGGGGTATTCTCAATCAGGGTGATATCACGAGCCGGATCCATCCGGGTGGTGATGGCCCAAATCACATCCTTCCAGTTTCGAGCATCGACATCATCATCCACCACAATGACGAATTTGGTGTACATAAACTGACGAAGAAAGCCCCAGACCCCGACCATCACCCGCTTGGCGTGTCCCGGGTACTGTTTCTTCATGCTGACCACCGCCAAGCGATAGGAGCAACCCTCGGGGGGCAGGTAAAAATCGATGATCTCTGGAAACTGCCGCTGGAGGATGGGGACGAAGACCTCATTAAGGGCGACGCCAAGGATCGCCGGTTCATCTGGCGGACGACCGGTATAGGTGCTGTGATAGATCGGGTTGCGGCGCTGGGTGATCCGCTCGATCGTAAAGACCGGAAAATCATCGACTTCGTTGTAATAGCCTGTGTGATCACCAAAAGGACCCTCCGGCGCCGTATCGCCGGGATAAAGAAACCCCTCTAGGACGATCTCCGCACTGGCGGGAACTTGAAGATCAGAGGTCAGGCATTTTGCGACTTCCGTCTTTGATCCCCTCAGGAGCCCTGCGAAGGCGTATTCCGACAGCGCGTCAGGAACCGGCGTCACCGCACCCAAAATCGTCGCAGGATCAGCACCTAAAGCGACGGCGACCGGGAACGGCTGGCCCGGATTGGCTGCCTGCCAATCCCGATAATCAAGGGCACCACCCCGGTGGGCCAACCAGCGCATGATGGTCTTGTTGGGGCCGATCACCTGTTGGCGATAAATGCCGAGATTCTGACGCTCCTTGTGAGGCCCCTTGGTAATCACTAAGGCCCAGGTGATGAGTGGGGCCGCGTCCCCTGGCCAGCAAGTCTGGATTGGGTAGCGGCCAAGATCAATGTCAGCGCCGTCATAAACGACCTCCTGACACGGCGGATGACGGACGATCTTGGCCGGCATGTTCAGTACCTGACGGAACATCGGTAGCTTGTCAAAAAGGTCACGAAAGCCCTTGGGTGGTTCAGGCTCTTTGAGAAAAGCCAAGAGGCGGCCGACCTCTCTCAAGGCCTGTACGGACTCCTGACCCATCCCCAGCGCCACGCGCTCTGGCGTCCCAAAAAGGTTCGCCAGCAGCGGGATGTTATAGCCCGTGGGGTTTTCAAAGAGGAGCGCTGGCCCTTCGGCCTTGAGGGTACGATCACAGACCTCGGTCATCTCAAGATAAGGGTCGACAGGGGATTGGATCCGCTTTAGTTGGCCTCGCTGCTCCAGAAGCTGAATGAAATCCCGGAGGTCATGATAGGAAATTTGAGTCATGGGTCTAATCTGAATGAAAGGTCAGGGGGGCTCTCGGGGTCGAAAAACGCCTCGGTAAACGTCAATAGGGATGAAAACGCCTTTTCGGCCCGTGGCGCGAGCGCCTCAAAGCGATCGGGACGACCTTGAATCAGAACCGGCAACGCCCCAGCCGCCCGCGCTGCCAGTAATCCCGTTTCAGAATCTTCCAAGACCAGCGTGTCTGAAGGCAACACGCCAAGACGCAAGGCGGCTTCAAGGAAGAGATCCGGCGCCGGCTTTCCGGCAGCCACCTGATCCAAGGTCACTCTGACCGGAAACGCCTCCAAAAGTCCTGCACACCGAAGACAGATCTCGGCGTAGGGGGCCTCACTATTGGTGGCCAGCGCATAAGGGACCCCTTGGCGCTTTAGCGCCTCAAGAAGCCCCTCAATACCCGGCATCCTTGGGATACCCTTTGCCTCAATGGCCTCAAACCAATGCGCCTTAGCCGCCATAAAAAAACGATCCGGGTCAAAGGACAATGAACCAAGTCGCTCGGTGAGCAAGCGGGTGACATCCTCCCGATGACAGCCAAAAAGCCCTTCAAAGAAGTCGTCCTCAAGGAGAACGGCCTCATCCATCGCGGCCCGCCGCCAAGCCGAGACGTAGGTGCTTTCTGAATCGATGACGAGGCCATCCATATCGAAAATCACCGCAGACATCTTAACGATCCCGCCGCTCATGGTTCACGCCCATCATGGGTCGAGGGACACCCCCCCCAAGGCCCATCAATCACCATGAGATATTCACCCAAAGCTTCGCGGCTCGATCCCACAATCAACCGCGCCACCCCCTGATCC
>RFVA01000127.1 GCA_009922685.1 Gammaproteobacteria bacterium
AATTCCTGGCTCAATACCGAAGCGGAGCAGTCGATTATTTTTAATCGGCCAGCGGCTTTAAGGTGGCGCGCCGCCGCGGAGCAGTTGGGCATCGATATCGGTCTTTTAACGATGCAGGCGGGTCATGGTTGAAGCCATATCAAGAGGGGATATGGCGCATGCCACCTTTCTCGGTTTCGACTTCGGCGAAAAAAAGACCGGGGTAGCGGTTGGGCAGCGAATCACCGGGACCGCTCGGGGCTTGGAGACCATTAGGTCCCACACCCCTGAGGCCCTTTGGAGCAGCATTGGCCGACTGGTCGATGCTTGGGAGCCTCAGGCCTTTGTCGTTGGGGTTCCCTTTCCGATCGTCGAAACCAAGGAGAAAAACCCCGTGATTGATCTCATCAAGACCTTTTGTGGGGATCTTGAGAAACGTTACCAGCGTCCCGTCCATATCATGGATGAAGCGCTCTCGACCCGGGAATCCCAAAGCCTCTTTTACACCCAAAGTCACCGAAAGTCGGTGAACTTCCGTGACGTCAAGGATGAAATTGCGGCCCAGTTGATTCTTCAGACCTGGCTTGATCATACGGCGCCGAGAGGATCCCTTGATGATTGAAGTCCCCAAGGTCGAGGATTTACTGAAAACGCTCGAAGAGGCGCTAAGGCTTGAAATCGAGCGGCGCGCTCTTGAAAATCCCGTGATGATCGGCATCCACAGTGGGGGGGCCTGGATTGCTGAAGTCTTGCATCACCGGCTTGAGATCAAGGAGCCTTTGGGGAAGCTCGACATTTCGTTTTACCGGGATGATTTCTCAAGGATCGGCATGCACCCTAAGGTTCAAACCAGTCAGCTGCCCTTCAAGGTGGAAGGCCGGCCGATTCTTCTGATCGATGATGTTTTTTATACGGGACGAACGGTCCGTGCTGCCCTCAATGAGATTTTTGATTATGGCCGTCCCGCTGCTGTGGTGCTCGGGGTTCTTCTCGAGCGAAATGGCCGGGAGATTCCCTTGCGGCCTGATTGCCGAGGGGGCGCCTTGACTCTCCCGAAAGGTCAGCGCATCAAGTTAATGGGGCCAGAGTCCCTGAAACTCTCGATGCACACGGTGTGATGCGATGACGGCTAAAAAGGACACCCTTCAAAGAGACCCGGATGGCAAGCTCCGCCACTTTTTGACGGTGGAGGGCCTTGACCGTGGCTTCCTTGAATTGATCATGGATACGGCCGATTCCTTTGCAAGCGTGACCGAGCAGACCGTTAAAAAGGTCCCGCTCCTTCGCGGCAAAACCATCGTCAATCTTTTTTTTGAGACCAGCACAAGGACCAGGACGACCTTTGAACTCGCGGCCAAGCGTCTCTCGGCGGATGTGCTGAACGTCAATATCGCGACGTCGGCCACCACCAAGGGTGAGAGTCTTCTGGATACCATCAGAAATATTGAGGCGATGCACGTCGATATGTTTGTCGTCCGCCACGCTCAAAGCGGGGCGGCTCATTTCATCGCACGGCATGTCGCCCCTCATATCAGCGTAATCAACGCCGGCGATGGCCGGCATGCGCACCCGACCCAAGCCATGCTGGATGTTTATACGATCAGAAAGCATAAAGGCGATTTCCATCGTCTCAAGGTGGCCATCGTCGGGGATATTCTCCATTCGAGGGTCGCTCGGTCCGAAATAGAGGCCTTGAAGACTTTGGGTACCCAGGAAATTCGGGTGGTGGGCCCGAGGACTTTGATTCCAGCCGAGATTCAATCTTTAGGCGTCAGTGTCTTCCATGATTTGGCTGAAGGACTGCAAGGGGTCGATGTGGTCATCATGCTGAGACTTCAAAGAGAGCGGATGAATGGCGCTTTCATCCCGAGTGAACATGAATACTATGCGAGCTTTGGTTTGACCGAAGCACGTTTAGAGCGGGCGGCGCCGGATGTCATGGTGATGCATCCTGGCCCCATCAATCGGGGGGTTGAAATCGACTCTAAGGTGGCGGATGGTGAGCGGTCGGTGATTCTTCAGCAGGTCAGCCATGGCATCGCCATTCGTATGGCCGTGATGTCGATGGCCATGCATCATGAGGGCGGTGGGGGAGCAGCATGACCGAAAAGCTTCAGATTCGAGGGGGCCGGGTCATTGATCCCTCGCAAGGCGTCGATGAGGTGTCCGATCTCTTTGTTGCCGATGGTGTGGTGAAGGCGCTAGGCAAGGCGCCGGATGGCTTTACCCCGGACCTTTTGCTTGAGGCGAAAGGGTGTGTGGTCACGCCGGGCTTCGTTGATCTTAGTGCGCGCCTCAGGGAGCCTGGGCTTGAACATAAGGCAACCATTCAAAGTGAAAGCCTGGCCGCGGTTGCGGGCGGTATCACGACCCTCGTGATTCCCCCGGATACTCTCCCGGTGGTGGATACCCCGGCGGTGGTTCAATGGATCTTCGATCGCGCGAAGGCTCAAGGCTTCGTTCGGCTTCATCCCGTTGGAGCCTTGACCCGCAGTCTGAAGGGGAAGGATCTGAGTGAAATGAGCGCTCTGAAGGCAGCTGGGTGCCGGGCGGTCAGCAACGCGCACCATCCGGTCGCCAACACCTTGGTGTTAAGGCGCTCCCTTGAATATGCCGCGAGCCATGATCTTCTGGTCATCGTCCGGCCCGAAGATCCAGATCTTAAGGATGGGGGCTGCGCGCATGAGGGGCCCGTCTCTGCCCGCATGGGGCTTAAAGGGATTCCCTATGCAGCGGAGACCGTCGCCGTTGCCCAAGTGTTAGCGCTGATCGAGCAGACCGGAGCCCGAGTCCATTTTGCTCAGATCAGTAGTGCGAGGGCCATGCGCTCAATTTGGCGCGCCCAGGAAAAAGGTTTTAAGGTGACGGCTGATGTGGCCATTCACCAACTCCATCTGACCGAGGAAGCCCTTGAGGGATTTGATGCCGCCTATCACCTCTCCCCGCCCTTGAGGACGCAGGAGGATCTCGAGGCCTTGAGAGTGGCGGTCAAAGACGGCGTGATCGGGAGCGTTTGCTCCGATCATCAACCCCATGAGCCGGATGCAAAGCTCGATGCCTTTCCAGCCACAGAGCCTGGTATGGCGGGGCTTGAGACGTTGCTCCCGTTGACCTTGGCGTTGGTTCGGGAGGGGGTGATGACGCTGCCTCGGGCCATTCAATCACTGACACAATCACCGGCTGAGGTCTTGGGTCTTGGCGCAGGAACCTTGGCGCCGGGGTCGTTGGCCGACATCACGATCTTTGATCCCGAGAGGGAGTGGATCCTTCAAGATTCGACCTGGCGGAGCCTTGGGGGAAATACACCCTATTGGGGGCAAACGCTCAAGGGGCGGGTCACCAGGACGCTTCTTGAGGGTCGGGTCGTATTTGATTTGAACTTTGGGGAAGCATCATGACGAATTCACGCCGACAAGGCACTTTGTTCATCATTTCAGCGCCCTCCGGTGCGGGTAAGACGAGCCTCGTTAAAGAGCTCTTGAAGACACTCGATGGAATCGTGGTCTCCGTGTCCCATACGACGAGGGCTCAGCGCCCTGGAGAGGTCGATGGTCGGGACTATCTGTTCGTTAGCCAGGAAGACTTCGGTGAGATGGTGGATGAGGCCGAATTTCTTGAACATGCAAGGGTCTTCGATAATCACTACGGAACGGCTAAGGCGACTGTCGAGGCGGCGCTTCAAGAAGGAAAAGATGTCATCCTTGAAATCGATTGGCAAGGCGCGCGGCAGATCCGAGGGTTGATGCCGGCTTGCCAAACCATTTTTGTGCTCCCACCCTCGAGGGATTCTCTCGAATTAAGGCTCAGCGGGCGCGGCCAGGACGATGCCGAGACCATTCGTCGGCGGATGGCCGATGCCATCTCCGAGATGTCCCACTTTGGGGAATACGATTACCTCATTATCAATGATCTCTTCGATCAGGCTCTTGATGAACTTCGGGCGATCGTTCTTTCAAGCCGCCTCAAGATGTTCCATCAGTCGAATGCCCAGCATGCGTTGATCGAGGGATTGCTCGGCTAATCCTTGATGGTCAGCAGATTCTTGGGAGTTGTTCGCCGCTGAG
>RFVA01000128.1 GCA_009922685.1 Gammaproteobacteria bacterium
AAGGCAGAACGCCTAGGGCATCGGGTCTATCGTCATGGCCTCACCGCCGGCGTTCTCCTCCGCCCCTTAGGCGATGTGATGTATTTCATGCCACCTTATGTAATCAGCCCTGATGAGATCGAGCTTATGGGCAAAACAGCGATCGAAGGGATCCATCAAGCCCTAAAGAGTCACTCCTAGATGCGCATTTCAAGGCTTTATCTTTCGGTGCCCCTCTCAAATGGCGCCCTAGTGACTCTGGACGATGCCGCGGCCCACTACCTCAAAACGGTCTTGCGCCTCAAAAAAGGCCACCAACTCACCGTCTTTCAAGGAGATGGCCGCGAATGGCCGGCAACCGTTGAGGGTCTTGGACGGGAGGGTGTTTTGCTGCAGCTTGGAGAAAGCCTTTTACCCTTAAGAGAATCCCCCTTAAAGACCCATCTGGCCCTTGGCATTTCAAGAAGCGAAAAGATGGATTTGGCTCTTCAGAAGGCGGTGGAACTCGGGGTGACCATGATCACGCCCCTTGAGACCGATCACTGCGTGGTCCGTCTTGATGAGAGTAAAAGAATCTCCCGCCATCAGCACTGGATCCGCGTCGCCATCAGCGCCTGTGAGCAATCAGGCCGCAACGTGGTTCCAAGGATTGAAAAACCAAGACCCTTTTATGAGTGGCTTGAAGAGAGTGAAGGAAGCCGTCTGATTCTGGACCCAAAGGGCTTGAAGAGCCTTGATCAGCTTGCACCGCCATCCGCAGGCATCACCTTTATTTCAGGCCCTGAAGGCGGCTTTTCAGAGGAGGAAAGGACCTCCGCCATTCAAAAGGGCTGTCTCCCCGTCCGGCTTGGACCTAGAATTTTGAGAACTGAAACCGCGGTTTTGGCCATTCTCTCAGCCGCACAAAGTCTCTGGGGCGACTGGCGACACTAACGCCTCAAAGGAACGCTGGAGGCGCCATGGGTCCTTTCACTTGCGCCTCAATCCACTAAATGCAAAAGTGGCCCTAAGAGTTTGGGATAGTGTTTATAGCGGCCCAAGCCTAAACGGTTGAGACCCTGACGAACCTGGAAGTTACTTGAAGTCCCCACCCGGCGCTTGGTCTCACTAAAATGAAGACACGCGGGATTCCATGGGAGATCGATAAAGTCTAAGACGCCCCGAAGCGTCTCCTCTGGGGCGTCGACCAGACCTTCATACGACACGTCCAACAGAACGTTTGGCGACAGTGAACGTCGCCAAACGTCCATCAAGCGTCGATATTCTCCATAAGCATGCGCAAGATCCTCGAGATCCATCGAGTAGTCAAATTGAGGGAGATTGTGACAAAAGATAGAGAGGCAGGTATCAATGGGATGCCGCTTGAGATGAATGATCTTGGCTTCAGGAAAGATCTGATGAATCAATCCAGCAAACATAAAGTTCGACAGTGTCTTATCCACCACGCGAAGCACTTGCCCGGCCCCTTGGCCTAAGCGTTCCAGATAGGCAGCGGCTAAGGCCTCACGGTCGCTGTCCTTGAGATTAAAGATTCGATCGCCATAACCGGATGAATAGTGCGAATGAAAGAATCCAATCTCCCCGACGCCCGCCGCATCCGGATGGGAAGACAGCATCTGTTCGAGGAGAGACGATCCACAACGTGGCATCCCAATAATCACCACCGGTTTTTGAGAGCGATGTTGATAATCCCCTAAAGGCCCACTTCGAGCTTCATCAAACAAATCGATGAGACCATCGTTGAACGCCTTTAAGAGGGCGCCATCATAAGGAGGATAAAGTGAGCGGCTCAGCTGATTGGCCTTTATAAAATAGTCCTGAGCCTCCTTATAATTGGCAATATCATTAAAATACTTCCCCATCGAATAAAGGAGTATTGCGCGCTCTTTGGGCGATGTGTGCGGGGATTCAAGAGCGCGAATCATTGTCCCCTCAAACGCCCTATCCTCTTGATCCCATCTTGAAAGACGGGACATCAGGGCCATCGCTTCAGGCTTTAAATCACCTTGTTTGGAAGTCCTCACAGCAAGAGATTTAGCAGCGTCAAAGTCACCCCAAGTCTCCATCGCACCCGCAAGGCCAATGAGCGCAGGGCCGTAGTTTGGGTCACAGTGCAATGCTTTATGAAAGGCGGCTTCTGATTCCTCTAATCTCACCAACTCTTTGAGACATTCTCCGAGCTGTGTCAAAACAATCGCCGAATCTCCATGGTGGGAGAGCGTCTCGAGAATGAAAACCTCCGCATCAAAAAACCTTCTTTTGCTCATGAGAAGGGCCCCGACAGCACACCTCAGATCTAAACGATGTGGAGCCCGCTTCAGGCCTTGATTTAAAGCGTGCTCCGCCTGATCGATCGAGCCTTCATCAAGCAGGAGGATTCCAAGACCCAGCCAAGCATCCTCGAGGGTCGAATCCAGTGAAGTGGCCTTTCGGTAGGATTGGATGGCCTCCTCACGTTGCCCTAAGGTCCTTAGAAGAAGAGCGAAGTTACTATGGGCTAGGGCAAAGGTTGGATGCCGATCAAGGGCTGCGAGATAACAGGCTCTGGCCTCCTGAAGAAGGCCGCGGTCGACCAGAAGATTCGCGAGGTTATTTGCCGCATCGGCAAAATCAGGATTGATTTCAAGGGCGCTCCGATAAGCCTCCTCAGCTTCCTTAAGATGCCCAAGATCAGCGAGCGCCCGCCCAAGATTGTTAAGGGCTTCTGGAGAAGCAGGATTTAAATAATGCGCGCGCTCAAACTTCCGGACGGCCTCATGGAGGCGACCTGACCTTCGAAGGATAACCCCGAGGTTCACCAGGCACTCAAAAGAATCTTTCTTAATTTTAAGGGCTTGTCTGTAAAACTTTTCGGCTCTTTTGGGATGATTCAATTGCTGAAAGATCATCGCCATATGAGTTACCACCTCAAAGCTCTGAGGTCTCAGTTGCAGCGCTTTGGTGAGGGGATTGATCGCCTTTGAAAAGTAGCCAGTACGCTCCCAAAGGAAACCAAGTGCTACCCAGCCCTCAAAACTTTGAGGATATCGCTTGGTGAACATTTGAGCTTTTTTCAGTTGAACCCAAGGATCTGCGTGATTTAAATCCTCCCTAAGAGAGGACAGGTCCAGAGGGGGTGAGATTTTGTGAATCAATTCGCTTGAAACTCCTCATCAATCAGCTCAAGAAATATCCCTGAGGCCCTCACGTTGATGACCTTCAATGGAAGGAAGGTCCCCCCATCGGATGGGGGGACCTTAAGAAGACCTACCCGACAGACGTCTCATCGTATCCGCGCATGCTGCCGATTCTGTAAATGGTACAACATAGGTAAATCGACTGAGCTGAAAATCAAAGGTCAGCCGCGCAGCGGCGAGACCGGGATGATTTTCATGCCCCCCAGAAGGGCCAGGTCCGGGCGGCTCACCATCGGTGAGCTGTAAGGTTTCCCGGAAGCCCGTAGAGTCATCTGCAAGTCACGTGAAGCGACCTTGTTGTCGCTAAACGGATGGAGCGCCGAAGGCATTAACCGATCTGCGCAATGCGGCCGTTCAGCGCTGGGAGCGCTCTAGGCTTAGCATTTCGTAGAACTCACTTATCATCATCAAAATGATGATTTTTATAAACGTATCGATCTTTAAGGCTCTTCACAAGCTACAGAATGTGAATAGACCATCATCCACCCGCCACCTAATGGCCCTAAAGTGTTTTTTGACAAAAAAAGGTTAGTGTTTCGAGGCTTTAATCGACCACCGCTCAAGGAACTGCCCAAGAGAATGCTTCGGTTTTTTTGCGTAAGGCGGGGGCTGAGAAATGAAGGTTTTCGCCCGCTTGGCGGCGATCATGCTTGTTGCACCTTGTTAAAAGGTATGCAGCACCCTCTAGATGATCAAGCGATCAAACCTCCGGGCCTAGGTCTGTCTTTATAGACTCAACATCGGGAGAGATCGAACAGGGGACTCGATCGCTTGACGCCCAAGCCCAAAAAGAAGTCACCGCCGACTAATCCCTAAAGTTAGTGAACTGCAGCGGCAAATCAAGCTC
>RFVA01000129.1 GCA_009922685.1 Gammaproteobacteria bacterium
GCAGCAAAATCGCTTGAGACGACTGGCCACAACATCTCCAGAAAGGTGTTCTTCTTAGGAAGTAGCTCGCCTTTTTTGTTGAAGCTCACCGCGCCTAAGAGGTGCAGGCATCGCTCAGCGCGTGTCGCCGCAACATAGAGCACGCGCGCATCTTCATAGGCTGCACGCTCCTTCTCTAAGGATTTGAGGTAGTCATAGATACTCGACTGCTCTGATTTATTCTTACCCTTGGGCACATAGGGCGCCACCACCAGGTCCACGTCTGCCACATCCATGCCAGGCGACTCCCTCGGCACCTCTTCCCACATCAGAAGCGGCTGATCAGATCGGCCAGTCGTCTTATCAAGCCCCGGCAAGATAACGGTATCAAACTCCAAGCCCTTCGATTTATGGATGGTCATGAACTGCAAGGTATCGGGTGCCTTCGCATCAGGCGCCGCGTAGAGTTTCTCAACCTCCAAGGCCAGCTGCTCGGTTGAAAACTGGCCAGCGACTTCCATCCTATCGATGCGATCGAAGAAGGCCTGCACGTCACGCACGTCACCCGCTTCCCATAGACAAGCTGGGCCACCCAACATCAACCACACCCCTCGCACCCAGCGACTGGTGCTCATGCGGCCACGATGTCCTAAGGCCTCTTCCATGACCTTACGGACATGCATCAAACGTTGACGACCCTCCTCACTCAATTTGTTGACATGCACTTCGTCTTGCATCAAATCGAGCACGGTTCGGTACTGGTCGTGACCCATCAGATGATGCAGATCCTCCAGGCTTAAGCCGCACCAAGGCGCGCGTAAGATCGCGAGCCAATGCACCCGGTCAGCACGCTGATGGAGTGCGTTCGTGAGCGAGAGTAAGTCTTGCACCACCTGCCGATTAGCGAGCTCCTCGATCTCCACCGCCTGGAATTGAATGTCCGCATGATGGCGACGAATCTCTGCGACCAAACGATGTAGATGACTTCTGGCGCGGACTAAGACCGCGATCTTCCTTTTAGGATCTTCCGCCCAGGTCGCCTTGATGATCTCAATGATCTTATTGGCTTCTTGCTCACGCACATCTGCTTCAGGGAGCTCTTCTTCCAGCCCCTCTTCATCAACATCACTTTGTACTGCGCCGCCCTGCATGGCGTGCACGGTAACGCCGGCACCTGCAGGTGCTCTTGGTTTTGCCACAAACTGACGGTAGGCAATCGCGCCGCGTGAAACACTGTCATCTTCAGGGAATACCATCGAGAAGGCCTTATTCACCCAATCGATCACCGGCTCGTGCGAACGGTTGTTCCGCCAGAGCTTCAAGGGTTGAAGTAATAGGCCACCGATGCCCTGCTGCACCACGCGTAAGAAGAGGCCCACGTTCGCCTTACGGAATCGATAGATCGACTGCATCGGATCGCCCACCAAGAACAAGGTGCGCCCATCGCCTGTCATCCACCCCTGGGTGAGCTGTTCAATGAGCTTAATCTGGGTAGGACTTGTATCCTGAAACTCATCTACCAATAAGTGCTTAATCTTATAGTCGAGCTTGAGGGCTAAGTCGGTCGGCATCTCCTCGGCATCGCTTAAGGCAAAGAGCGCGTTCTGTGAGATCTGTACAAAGTCGACCTCTTTATTCTGCTGAAACGCCATCCATAGCTCAGCAGAGGCCATCTTGAGCAAGTCCGCGAAGACTGAAACAATGTCCCAGCTCTGGCCATCGTATTGGGGCGTGGGAAGTCCGCGTAATCTAGCCAAGGCAGCTTCAATTCCGGGGGTCTGACGGAGCGTCTCAATCACTAACGCAAATTGTTCTTTGTGTGCCTTTCCTTCCGGTGTTGCAGGGAAGCCGTTATTTACGTTCACGCTGAGTCTAAACTCGTTCTTACCCGTGAGCACCAAGTCCGCCACCGCGCGCCACATAGCAAGCGCTTCTGGCTTCAGTGGGATAGGCGTCTCCCAATCGCGCAGCAAGGAAATCGACACATCACAAGGTAAGTTAGATGCCGCATAACGCGCGATCGGCATCAAGTCTGCTTGGATCTGCTCACTCATGATGCGCTTAGCTGCCTGCATGTCCTGCATCACCAGCTGATACAGGGCGGCCTCGGCGAGCGATGCGTCATTGTGGTTCACGACATAGGGTTGCCACTGATCACGCTTCGCGAGCATATCCGCGAGCAAGGCCTTCAATCGGTAGTGGTCGTTATCAAAGTGGCGCAGGGCCGCCTGAACGACAGGGCCATGGGTCTCATCGTCCAGATTGGCGAGGGTGCGCGTTGCCGCTTCCTGGTAATAGACGCTGGCGTCATCACGCACCGCAGGCTGCGCGCCAAAGCGGCTCAGCAAAGGCATCTGGCGTGCGAGGTTGCCGCTTAACGAGTCAATCGTATAGATACGTAAGCGTGATGGCGTGGCAAGCAAGTGCCAATTAAGTGATGCTGACCGCGCCAGGGCCTGTCGCCCTAGTTCAAAGGTCGTGAGCTTATGGGGCTCCGACGGCAAAATCCCAGCATCCGCCATGATGAGGCTGTCCATGATGCGCTTCTTCATCTCGGAAGCCGCCTTATTGGTGAAGGTGATCGCAATGATCTCCTCGGGGGCCTCCACGGTGTTAAGGAGCTTGAGATAGCGCTGCGTTAAGAGCTCGGTCTTCCCCGCCCCCGCTGGCGCCTCCACAATGAATGAGCTTAACGCGAGAGCGATCTCGCGGTTGGCGGTATCTTGGGCTAATAGCGCTTGCTCAGTCATGCCGCGCCCTTCCCTATGGTGACTTCAATCGCCTGATGATGCTCAAACTGGAGCTGTCGCTCAGCGAGCCTGAGCAAGGGCAAGACCTCGCAATAGGTGAGCTGCTTCTCGTGCTCGAACTTGACTGCCGCATCCCCAGACTTAATCGCCTGCGCGGTGCGGGTGATACTCGCCTTCCAGTGTGCGATCACCGCAGACCAGTCGGGGAAGTTTGTCTCATCAAAGAGCCTACGCCCCTTGACGTCGTCCAAGACCAAAGGTCCCTTGATCACATCGTCACTTGCGGCGATCCCAGCGAAGCCTGCCTTATCTGGCACCACCTTGGCAAAACACACCGCAGCAACATCGGCGTCCCCCATCATGAAGGCAGCATAGATTGGCAGCTGCGGCTCAGTAATATTCGCCTTGGCCCAGTTCTTAAAATCGAGCGTGGTACCCGTCTTGTAATCCATCACAAGGAGGCGCCCATCAGAGAGCTGATCGACCCGGTCAACGGCCAGGGTGATCAAGATATTCTCGATCGGGATAGTCTTCTTACGCTCGACCGCCTGCACCGTGAAACCCATCGGGCGTTTCTTTTCGACATCAACTAACCAGCGCGCAACGAGCTTGACCAGACGCTCTTTCTCGAGCTGCATGAACATCACGGAGAAGGCCTCATCATGCGCCTCATTAAATAGGGCCAACACCTCGCCAGCGGCGCTTTGAAGGGCCACTTGCATGTCAGCCTCACTTAACTGCTGCAAGTATTCGGAATCTCGTCCTGCCCAGAAGGCCTCCAAGACCTGATGGACGAGGTTACCTCTATCCATCGCATCTAGGCCATCGACTGGCTCCCTTAGCGCCTTGGCGTGGAGGCGATACTGATAAAAGGCCCATGCCGGGCAGATCGCCTGCGCTTTCAATAGCCCTGTGCCGCCCGAGACGTGGCCACCCTCTTCCACGGGCGGCGCCTGGTGATCATCTAACCACTGCCAGGGCTTATTCTCGACCTCGTCGGGCACGCCTTTCGCTAATCTCTCCGCGAGCGTCTGGGCATGCCTCTCATCATGTGCCCCGAGTGGAACCGTTAGCATCAACGGACTTGGCCGCAGCTGCCGGTCGCCGTCCTGGTTGGCACTTGAAAAGATGACCTGGCGGG
>RFVA01000130.1 GCA_009922685.1 Gammaproteobacteria bacterium
GTGTTGGAGCACTTTTCAGGCTGCATTGGGGAGATTGAGGAAGATCTTTTGGATGATCCCCAGCATTTCATGCTGCAACGGGCGCATGCCGTCAAGCGGGGGTTGTTGTTGTTGAGACGGTCCATCTGGCCGATGCGGGAAGTGATTTCAAACTTACAGCGGGAGCGTCATGAGTGTCTTTCGGAGGAGACGCTGACCTATTTTCGCGATGTTTATGATCACTGCGTGCAGATTCTTGATATCAATGAAACCGCGCATGAAGTGGCGATCTCCTTGACCGAAACCTACATGTCCGTGATCTCAAATCGGATGAACGAAATCGTTAAGGTCTTGACCATCATCAGTACCATCTTCATTCCATTGACCTTCGTGGCGGGTGTCTATGGGATGAATATGCCGATTCCTGAAAACCACTGGGAGTGGAGTTATCCTGTTTTTTGGATCTTTTGTATTGTGATCGCCGGTGGGATGGTGGCCTACTTCCGGCGTCTTGGCTGGTTCTAGTCGCCAGAGATCTCAAGTGGAAGATGGAGATAGCGTCTTAAAAGATCAAGGGCAAAGGCCGTCGCTGATTCTGATTGGCGCTTGGGTGTCCCTCGAAGAGCTTTTTTTTCAATCGTTACGCCTTTAGGGCCGGCCACGGCCAACCAACAGGGGAGGGTTGTTTGTTCCTCGGTTGATGGCTTTTCGCTGATTTCAAGGAGGAGGAGGGGGGTCGCCGCCGCCTCCGCTTTCTTGATGCGCTCCACCAGCTCGAGGACCCTCTCTTCCGTGAGAGGGTCCGTGGTCATCCCATAACGGGCTAGCCATCTCACGTCATCCTTAAAGATCATCCCGCCCTCATAGGTAGGGATTTCCCCTAAAGCTTGGGCCAGCCTCCCGGCTGCTCGGGATTCGACACTGAAAATGTGAAGCCCTTGCTTTGTGAGGGCCTCTAAGACTCGTTCCTTGAGGTTTTTGGGCTGATGGCGGTGACGACGAATTCCGGTGACACCCTCACCGATCACTTGGCAAAGCGAGGTGATGATGGCTTCCGCTTGATCGACATCAAAACCATGGGGAAACATCAATTTGACCTGATTTTCAGGCCCACCGGCACGAAAGCCGAGAATCACCTCAGGGGGTAGAGCGATGGGTGCGATCAATTCCTGCAGCTGAGATTCACCGATACCGATGGTGTGAAGGATGACTCGGTGTTCAGGAAAAAGGGTCATGGTTGCCTTGAGTTTGGGTTCGATTCGTTCCTCAAACAACGCTTTCATTTCTCTTGGCACCCCAGGAAGAAAGAACATCTGGCATCCGTTCTCGACGATCCCGAAACCTGGGGCGGTGCCCCATGGGTTGTCAAGGCGCTTGGAGTCCTTTGGGAGATACGCCTGTTTTTGATTAACGGCCGGCATGGGGCGGTCAAGGCGCCGATACCAATCTTCAATTTGTTCAAGCGCAATGGGGTCCAAGGTTAAGGGGCGATCGAAAGCCAGACTGATGGCCTCGGCGGTCAGGTCATCGGAGGTAGGGCCCAGTCCCCCGGTGGATAGACACAAGTCGGCGCGCTGGCTCACATCTCGAAAGAGTGGTACGAGATCATTGAGACGATCCCCGACACTGGTGTGGCGGGACACCTTGAAGCCCATCAAGCTCAATTCACTGGCGAGCCAAGCGGCATTGGTATCGGCAATTTCACCGGTGATGACTTCATCCCCTTGGGAGAGGATTTCTGCGATGGGCTGTTTCATGGTGTGGAGCTCAGGGTCAAGAGGTGGGGTAATTGCGTGACTGCCTCTCGCCAGAGGGGAAGCGTTAGGATCGCGCCAAGGGTCGTCAGCAAGACACTAAAGGCATAAAAGCTGCCATCGAGCCGGTACCGATCACAATAAACCACCCCGAAGATCATAGAGGGCATCGCTGATTCAAGAACCAGTGCGGCAAGAAGGTCACCCCGAAATCCCAGATTCCAGCCTAACCAAAGGCCAAAAAGAGGGGCGATGACGAGTTTGGCGATCATGACAGCCACCCCTAGGGGGACTTGGTGCCAATGCATGGCTCTCCCATTGAGAGACAACCCTAGGGTGATCAGCATCAGGGGAGCGACGGCTTCTGCGAGGGGTTCGAGAAAAGTTTGAACGGAAGAGGGCAGTTCTATGGAGGCACACTTAAGAGCCCCTGCAAGAGCTGCACTCAGCAGGGGTGGATTAAGCAATAAGGGTTTAAAGGGGAGCCGATCAGATGGCACCGAATCGCCGTAATGACGAGCGATCATCAGACCGAAGGTGAGGACCATGGGGAGGCTCGCAAAGATGTCGAGATGAACAATGATTGCGCGTGCCATTGGCCCGTAAAGATGCTCGAGGAGAGGCAGTCCAAGGTAGGTGATATTGGCAAAACCGACCCCAAGGACTACGCCTCCGAGCTTGGCCGGGGGGATCTTGAAGGTTTTCCCCATGACGAGGCCAAGAATGATTCCAAAGAGGATGATGCCAACACCAAACGCCATCATTTTGAGAGAGTCGACCCCAAGGTCCTGCGACATCAATGTCAAAAAAACCAGGGCAGGGAGAAGGAGATTAAAGACCACGCTCGCCAAGACCCGCCGGGTATGGTCGGCATCAAGGCCGTCGGGCTTTATAATGCGCCACAGGAGTCCGATGAAGATCAGGATCCCCATTTTTCCGAGTATCAGGAACATGTGGAGCCCATCGCCTGATCCACTCCCCCGGTTAACCCGTCATCACGCATGATTTCAACGAACACACCCATTAGGAAACCGCATAGTCATGAGTCATCTCCTCTCAACGAAACCCATTCCGAATCACCAGAGGCTCATTATGGCGCTTGATGTTCCGAGCATCGAAGAGGCTAAGAATCTGGTAGAGACGCTGGGGGACTCGGTCAGCTTCTACAAGGTTGGTCTTGAACTCTTTATGACCGGACAATACTACGAACTGATTGATTGGCTCAATGCGCATGATAAACACGTGTTTGCCGATCTCAAGTTCTTTGATGTTCCTGAGACCGTGGCGCGGGCGATTCGCGTTCTCTCCCAACATGGGGTTGATTTTGCGACCATTCATGGCAATCAGGCCATCATGGAAGCGGCCGCTGCCGCCAAGGGGGATTTGAAGGTGCTTGCAGTGACGGTTCTCACCAGTATCGATCGGGGTGATCTAAAGGATCTTGGCTTTGAATGCGATGTCGAGAGTCTGGTGCTGTCAAGAGCGCGGCGAGCGCTTGAAGCGGGTTGCGACGGCGTCATTTCTTCAGGGCTTGAAGTACCCAAGCTCCGGGCCAACATTGATCATCAATTGATCGTTGTTTCGCCTGGAATCCGCCCCGTTGAGAATCGTCCAGCGGATGATCAAAAGCGGGTGGTGACGGTTCCGGAGGCCTTTTTGAATGGGGCGGATTATATCGTGGTCGGACGGCCGATCAGAGATGCCCGTGATCCTCGGCAAGAAGCTCTTTCCTCAAGACATCCCATTGACCGACCGTATGATGAAAATAGCCACCTCCCTCATATTGATTGCCGTCACCGGCTTGAGAGGCGCCTCAGCCGCTGACGCGGATGTCCCCCCCTCTTCGGCTCAGGAAGCTGAGAACGTCGCTGAAACGAGGCCCTCGGAAAAAAAGGCTCCGAAGAGCTATTCCTTTTTTGAAGCGATGGGAAAGTCGATTTGGGGGGACGTCTATGCGCACCCTGAAGATTGGCAGGAATTATCCTACAGTGATTTCTTTTCCAAAGGCTGGGATCAGCCTTGGGTCAGTCCGCCGGAGGGTCCTGGTGGCGCCCCACGTCAAGGGTGGCTGCTGGCCTTTGAAGGGGTTTTTTACCGACTAGGGATTGGTGTCTTTGGCTGGCAGCATCAGCTGGCA
>RFVA01000014.1 GCA_009922685.1 Gammaproteobacteria bacterium
CAGGACGGCGATAATTACAACAAATAAAAGTCGCCCTTTCATCAAGAACGCCCTTCTTTGATCAGCCATACTGGCGCCTGACAGGCACTGGATCGAGGCTTGGTCTTAGAGGACATCGCTCCCCCATTCCAGAAAGACAATAATGGCAAACCCTATAGGGAGTGGTCTCGGGTACAAAGCAAAACGCCGGGATAAACCCGGCGTTTTGACATGATCGCTTGACAGAATTACTTCTTGCCAGCCTTGAGGTAAGCGATCAAAGAGTCTACGGCCTGATCCTGGGTCAGACCAGCACTCTTAACCGGACCCAAGTTCATGATTTGATCCATGGCCTTAGGCATGGCGTTACGGCCTTCAACGAGAACTTTAGTTAGTTCTTCCTTGCTCAGCTTATTAACGCTTTCAAACAGGTTTGGGTTTGGCTGAACATCATGGCAAGTGCCGCAACCACGACCGAAGGCGCGGGTGTAGATCTTTTCGCCAATTTCTGCACTGGGTTCGCCAGCCACAGATACACCAGTCATAGCCAGACCAGCAATCAGGAGGAGACCCTTCATAGTCATTGAATTCTTCATGGTGCTTTCCATATTCTTCTATAAAGACAAGGTGATGAATATCCGGATTTGCTGGTCTTGGAGAATCCGCCCATCCGTCCCGGATCGATGCATTATTTCAAACAATGGCAAGCGTCACAAGCGCTTTTGGCGCGACCTGCCCTATCCTTGTAGCGTGTCTTCTTGGCATCAACATGGCCTAAAAGCTCTATAGAGACTCCGGTTACAATCGTAGCATTCGCATGGATGTTGGTTTATAATTTGTTTTTTGTCGAGGGGTCGCCCTCTTCCGTTGTCCTGACGACTGTCAAGGCAAGTGTTCAGTGGTTTCAGGAAGTTTGGCCGGGTCGTTTAAGGCACTCGTTTTGAAATTCGGCTGATAAAAAAGCGAGGCTAAATGAGTGCCAAACGACGTCAGTCAAGCCCTATTTAGACGTCGAAAAATCGAGGGTTTTCCATCCCCTTGCAGAATGAGTGCGCGAATTTTGCACAAAATGGAAACCAGTTTTAGGAGAAGTGGCAGAGCGGTTTAATGCAACGGTCTTGAAAACCGTCGAGGGTTTATCCCCTCCGTGAGTTCGAATCTCACCTTCTCCGCCAAAACATTAAGCCCCATTGCTGGGGCTTTTTATTGCCTATGATTTCTGCTTAATACAGCATTCTGACATGACCCCACGTCCTTCCCCTTCTTAAAGAGACTGAGGGTCGAATGATGAATGCCCATGTGCCGACCGACATAGGACATATCAATGCCAAATGCCCCCAGGTATTTTGCGAACCTTGCGGTACCTAAGGTAAAAACTGCATGGGGATTCTCCTCACCTTTTAGCCCCCAACTTCTGCGCTTCATCTGCCTATCCTCATTATTCTCTTTGCGGGTTCCCAAAAAAATGCTCAGGGCTCGTTCATTTGGGGTTGTCGCATCGATGAAGAACGTATAGATCACCGGGGTCTAATCCGGTATGCAGAAAAAATAACGCTCGATGCGCCCTTATGCTTATTTCCTTTGAAACCGAAATCTTTCCATATCCATCGCGAATCTTTGAACTAGACCACTTTCAGTACCCTCCCCGGCTTTGGATTCCTTCAAAGGATTTGGTCAGCAGCGGGAGAAATTGGGCACGGGAGATTCGGCGCTGCCCAAGGAACATTAATGCCAAACAATATCTTTACGAAAATCTCTCAAGCGAAAATCCTGGCGGAGCAAGTTCTTCTGAACAAGCCTGGGACCTCCAGCGTTTGAGGATTCGGATAGCGCCATAGAAGGCGCGGTGATGGGGGTCACCCCGATGAGAACGAAGAAATTCTCTGAGGACCGTCCCCGGGAGACTGAACGAAGCCACAGCCAGAAGTGCGCTAAGACTGACCTTACCAATCGCTGGGTCAATGTCCGCCCTTTGCACCCTGCTGCGATAGTCTCTGAGGCTCAACAGCCCATAGCCCATCCTAACGCCAAGGCGACTCGTCCGAAGGACAAAATAACGATGAAGCAAATCAATGCGGTATTGAGACAGGCCAAGAACTATGAAGGGAAACTGGAAGGGGGATTGCCGACCACGAAAGCGAATCGGGCTGGGATAAGAGAGTTCGTCCGTTAAGGACGGACGAATGGTCGATCTACCGCATTTGTGGTATTGGTTCGGGATGAGGATTGCAGAATTCCGGCGGAACGACTATGGGCTCCACAAAGTTTTTTTGTTCGTGACGCTTTCACCCTATGTTTGGTTTCATTGATTGACTACTTCGTCTCGGCAGGGGTCCATATCACGCCAGGAGCCCCCACCATGGCAGGGGGAACGATAAACGTCACGAGCTGGGTGTCCTCATCAACCCAGCGACGACCTGATCTCTTTTGCAGTTTAAACAATCGCCCCTCCAAGCTTAATGAAGACATCACAGCAAGCACTCCTTGCTGAATCGTTACCCCTTTTATTCTGAAGTGCAGGTCGGTAGCAGATGAAACAGATGGCACAAACCACTCTGCCTGTTTGAACATATCGTTATCCGCAATCAGCACCCGATGCCGATTGGTGTCTGGATTATTATCGTAGTTCGTCAAACATTGGCCGCGAATATGGACCTCGCAACTATTATCGTTCATGGTGCTGGGATTATTATCGAGGTCAACACACATCGCATTGTGGACTTCTGTTATTTTTGGACGGCAATAAGCTTGGGCGGATGTAATTTGCGCGGCTGCCATAAAGACAACTGTCGCTAAGCCTATTGCTGTATTTATGATGTTCATAGCGCAGTCTCTTGTAGGTTCTGTGGTTTGATACTGGCAGGAGCGCCCCTCTATTCAGTGCTTAATCTTCTAATGACGATAAGTCAATGATCGTCTCGAACACCATGAATTCGAGGTTGGAGGCTTACATTGAACGATGACGGGAGGTCTCGCGTGACACAGTTGGATCTGGCCAGAGTGAGGCTCTGTTGCCTTGTTCCTCGCCGCCAAGGACAAGACTATGAGGCTTTTGCCTATTAAGGATGGAACGGCTTAGGCTTCAGCTTTACAAGAACTCCCTTAGCTCCGGGCAAATACATACTCCCAGAATAGCCCGGTTGCACAGCCGTACCCTGAGTAATAGCCGGTGTCCGATCAGAACGAGCCAATTCTCGGCCGGTCCGAGCATCACGCCAAACCACCTCATCCGACACATTCTGACCTGGGATCTCGGCGCCAGGGATATCGGTGCCTACCCAAACCCTTGTGTTCTTTGGACCAATAAGTGTCGCCCACTCCGTTGTAGTTTGCGTCTTCTTCCAGACTGTCTGGATTCCCTCATTAGTTATGGTAAATGCCGCAATTTTCCTAGCCAGCGTCTCTACGCCGTAGAAGAGGTTATTTTTCGGATCAGCTTCAAGAGACATACCCGCCCAACTAATAGCTGGTAACCCTCCAGGTGATGCCGTTGAAAATGCTGCCGCCAACTCAGGAGCCACTGGATCGTTTATATAAGGCTGGACTGACCAGTATTTGGAACCATCGCCCTGGCTCACTGCGAAAACAGTCAAGGCACCGGTGGCTGGAACTGTGTTTGTGGCACCTACGATCCAGTCGTTTAAGACAATCAGCGAACCGCCAGGCTCTTGACCGGAATTAGAAACCGCGGGGGGCGTCCAAGAGGTATCTAGTTTGAAGACGCCCTTCTTGACCGCATATCGAACAGGTGTTGAGGTATTTTCGAGAAGATAGACGTAATTCACCCCCCTGTAGCTTGTAATGGTTGGACGAGCTGACGCAGGGGCCGGGAGGGTTATGTTATCTATAATTTTTAGCGTCCGGGGGTTGATAGAGATCAAATTGGACGCTGGAACATTCTTGGCGTCAGGGCAGTTGAGTAGTGCCGACGGGCCATTCAACGTACATCCAGCCACGCGGTAAAGCGATTTAACAACAATGGTTCCATCAGGAAGCGCATTAAGCCCATTGTAAGAGGTGTTTTGGGAGTCATCTGTGAGGGTTGTGGCATAGGTGGCAGGTGTGGCTGGATAGTTAGTCCGCATATAGACCATCGTCGGAAGATCCAGCGTCGAAAGAACCTTGCCATCCCGTGGCGCAACTTTGTAAAGCTTATATCCTGAAACAACATAGATAAAACCATCCATCTCAATAGCCATCGCCCCCGGGTAATCCCAATCCCCCGTTTCCACCGTGTTCTGCAACTGCGTAAACCACAGGGGTTTAAGCGTTTGTGGATCTACCTTCGCAACGAATGGACCAATAGAACCAGGTATATCACCATAACTACCACCTTGGATAAAACTGGCTTTAGCATTTAGATATGACATGTTGTACCCAGACGGGTATGAGCCGGGCGGTGAGAAACTCATATCGACTGTATTTTTCCCTTGAAATGCCCCGAGAAATTGCGCCTTCTCAAATACATGCGAACGTGCGGAATCAAAATGCTCAAATGCCTGTAAAGATGGATACCAAGGCGAATTCCCACCACCAGCAAAAACCACCCGTCCTGTCAGGAGCAAAAGAACTGATAAAAAGAAATGGAACCGTTTCATGTGAAAATCCTTTGAATTCTGGATGCGGCACTTTGGTTGGGCATACCGCGATGGAAAAAAATCGGAATAAATCTCAGGGAATCTTAATTTGATCACAAAAGCCGAACACCCTATTTGAGCGCAGTAATCAGCCACAGAATAAGAATCTCACTTTACGTATTTATGTACTGATTTTTAATGGGATAGCTCGGCTGTCAAAACTCCTGACCGTCTGGTCAAGGGCTTAGTGCCGACACCTCCTATTTCTTCTTAAAACTTCGCTGATGGTGTCGGGCGGCTCTAAGACTTAAGCCTCATAATCTGTCAGCGGGAGAATGGCGTACCTCCCACCCCCAACACAGCAGAATCTACCCACATCAACGGGCAAGTCCTCTTATAGAGAGAAGGTGTATACCTTGCTGAGAGTATCCCTAGTCTCTTGCTTGTCGAAAGTTTAAATGGGATTGCTCGGCCAATAAGGCCAATCCTCCAAGAATACGGTCACTGGCGATGAGCTGCTTCTCGTATTGCGACGTTCCAAGAGCGAAGTCGATGAGAACCTCATAACCATGGACCCCGATGTCGACCAAAGCCACGTGCTGTGTCAAGTCGATGACATCCATATCGTTGGCAATGAAGGCCTCAGCGTCTTTCTTGAAGGCTTTTATGTCGTCAATAGCGCTCTCGATACCGAAATAAAGTGTTTTCTTGATGCGCCAAGAATCCCTCATAGTCATGTTTTCGATGGGATGCCGGATGAGTTCACTACTGGGAGCGATGAGAAGAATCCCGTCTAATGTTCGAAGTTTCGCCGTCCGAAAGCCGATATTCTCGATCGTCCCTTCAATCCCACCCGTTTTGATCGTGTGCCCAATTCTAAAAGGCTTCTCAAACATGATGATGAGAGATCCCAGGAGATTGCTTAACGCTTGCTGCCCGGCGAGAGCAAACGCAAGACCCCCGACACCGAGCCCTGCCATAATCGAGTAGGAAGGGAGCCCGATACGATCGGCACCTTCAATGAGAATGCCAATGCCAAACCCCATCGCAATCAAACGAGCCGTTAAGCGAATTAATTGACTGTCAGTACTATCCGTCTGGATGCGTTCAAGACCGATGATCCATTCGGCAATCATTTCTCCTAAGCCCCAAACCATCCAGGTGAGGGCAAGATAGAACATGCCCCAGAAAACTAATGTCAATCGACCAAAGAGATAGGGCGTTACCCGAAACACATCCCCTAAGACAAAGCATAAAAATGGGACAAGGAGGACCAGGGTGATGGCCGGCATGATTCTCATCAGAATGCTCATGACACCCCCATGAGAAGAACCTCGCAAAGACAAACGAACGCTTAACCACAAGACCCACCCCATCAGAAAAAGAAGGATCAATAGGGCGACCCATCGCCAAATAGGCTCACCAAAAAGGGTATGGGTTAACTGAGCAGGGATGTGCATAAACCATCGAGGCGGGACCACATAGGCGAGGTAAGTGGCCAACCCCGTCGGGAGGTTAAAGACGGTATCGAAGATGAAAGGCGGCGAACTTGCGGGATAGTCGATGGTCCGAATGCGCTCAAAAAAAAGAGGGATCTGTGCCACAGTTTCCTTCGTAAAAAGATACTCCCCCGCTCTAGGGCCTGATTCAACTAAAGCGATCCGAATCTCCGTACCAGGCACTGTCCATTTCTTCATTGATAGCCCCTGCATCAAAGCGGCGTCAGGCACTTCATCCAGGGAAGGCATCGGGATATGATTGAATATCTCCATCAACTGGAGGGTCAGCCGCCAGGCACTTTGCTCTTGTATAGCTAGAGGGACTTCTCGAAGGTCTAGGAACTTCGCCGATATGGCGCGATCTCTCTCTACCGTGGCGATGGCTTCTTTCATATCGAATCGTTCAGGAAAAAGCCGCCCAGAGCGAAGATAAGTTTGAACAAGGCTATTGGGATCCATCGTCGTTTGATAGCGCTCATTCATCACGACCATAAAACCATTTAAGGTGGCTCTAGGGCTTGAGGTATCAACGGTCTGGAGGATCAAATCTGACCGGGCTGCGGCAAGGACCTCCTGGGAATGAATGGAGACCACCAAACCCATCACCAGGCTTAAGAAGAGTTGAGCGATACCCGACGATCGCTGAAGTGAGCTTGGGTGTTGGGGCATCAGAGGTCCTCTTTAAGCGGCTCAATCACTGAAAAATAAGGTCAACCGGAAGCGAAGGGTTCGGGTCTGCCAAGAAGGACCATCTCCTTCCCTGACCGAAGTAGCCGTTCATCGGGTGAGCAATGACCGAACAGGCATCAAGGGGACGGTTGAGGTGTGATTCACCTCTTTTTAAGGAGAGCCCTGTGCGTTTTGAACTGCTGAAAACGAGGGTCTCATTATGCGTCGGCCACCCGGTCAATCCTCATGGCTCTTTGGGTCATTCCCCGAAGCGACTAACGGCGGCCCCCAACCATAGGTCCTGCCATGTAGCCATTCCCATAACCAAAGCTCGAACCATAGCCATAGGGCATTCCATAGCGATAAGGTCGGCCCCAGGCGTCATAGATCACAGGGGTTCGCTGGTTAGAATTATCGTCTTGCGGTTGTCCAGGGCCTTGGGCATCTTTGATAAGATCATCATCGGTCGACGTTTCAGACTTTGCCCCTGAATCAATGTCCTGAACATCCGGTTCATCACCGTTATCGCTCCACCAATCGGCCTCGACCATGGAAGCGCTCAACAGCAAGACAGCAAAAAAAGTGATCGTTCTTAGGGTATTCATGGCAGTGTTTATGAGAATTGGTGGATTGATCATTGAGGGGCATAGTAGAAGCCCACTCAGAGATGCGATACTTCCATCCCGATGGATCAACCCGTCATTGAGTGGTTTACTCTTAAAGTGACACCAGATCAACCCGTGAGGAACTCATGACTGAACGTTATTCGAATGCACGCCCCAGAAGAACCCGCAGTACGGTGACTAAGGAGGCCGAACAGGATCTGATGCTCCAGGAGAAATCTTGCCCCTTTTCAAGCGCTCAAAAGGCGATCGATTGGCTGAGCGTCGTCGATGAATTTAAAATCAAGAACCATAAGAACAAACTTCCTCGATGGTCCTTCTTGGTCTTGGCGCTTGCTGTCTTAGCCCTCTGATCATCGGTGAGACTCTGTGCACCTCTAACGGGGTGCACAGAAGGCTAAAAGGAATGCCTTAGGTCTTTAGGCGTCGCCGTGAACGAGTTTTGCTAGCTGAAACGCAGGGCTCAGAATAGCCCCCTGGAACTGCAGCCAATTGAGGAGCCCATTTAAATAAATAATATGAGGCGGAACACCCTCGGTGATGATGCAGACAACACACTGATGATCAGGACCTTCCCAGAGGGAAAACTTCAGTTCTCCTGCATAGACGTCCTGACGCGTCATGGCCTCGTAACCCTGCTGCTGAATCACCGGCACAATCTGATCGTTGGTCTTAGCAAGACCCCCGAAGTAGCGGCTGACATCCGCCTTTTGGAACTCACCACCGGTATACGTGTAAAAGAGGGGTACGGTCGCTTGTGCATTCATTATCAAATCTCCGTGAATGTGATGGGGGGATTGTAGCAATGTTGAGTGGCCTCAGTATTTTTGGCACCAAACTAAAGAAACTGCTGATGGCCTTTTATGGGTACTTTGCGCTCGTCATCTCTTGTTTATTGCTGATTATCCTCTGTGGCACTTGGTCTTTGATCGCCTTGATCCTCTATGGATTGTTTCCAAAACGTCACGTTCAAACCCTGAGCCGTCAAGGAATCAGCATCGGCTTTAGACTTTATGTCGCGATCTTAGGTGGACTGGGTTGGTTGATTACAGATACGAGATCACTGGATCCACTCAAAACCTCTGGACCCATGGTCATTACGCCCAATCACCCAGGACTCCTCGATGCGATGGTTATTTTGACTGCCTTACCCGCCCTCGGATTAGTCTTGAAGGCCTCATTGTTGGATCACCCTCTTTTGGGGATCGGAGCCAGATTGGCAGGCTACATTCCCAATCACCTCACCCTCGCTATGATCCGCGAAGGTCGTCACAATCTCTCAAGGGGCCAACATCTCCTGCTGTTTCCAGAAGGCACTCGAACTCAAGCGCCTCCCATCAATCCCCTTAGTAAAAGTGGCGCCCTCTTAGCCCTTAAAGCTAATGTCCCCATACAGACCATTCTGATCGATTGTCCTTCAGGCTATCTCGGGAAAGGATGGCCCATCACGAAACCGCCAAAAATCCCCGTTAGAATTACCCTACGCCTTGGAAAACAATTTCCACCCATCGGTCCAGCTCGCCAACTGACCCTCCGAATGGAAAGTTATTTTAAGGAAGCACTGAATTCACCCTTTGCGGCGGCTCCCAAGACATTCCATTGAATCCTTGCATGCAAACCATCGATCGATCACACCTCGTTCTGATCCCAAGCTATAACCCTGGCAGCAAGATCATTCTGACCGTGACGGAGGCTAGAAGTGCCTGGAACCCGGTATGGGTGGTCGTGGATGGGAGTACTGATGGGAGCCTTGAGATCCTTGAAGAAATGGCAGAAAAGGATCAAGGGCTGAAGGTCATTAAACTCAATCATAACCAAGGTAAAGGCGCAGCCGTTCATGAGGGGATTCGATTAGCCCATCAAAGTGGCTATACCCATGTATTGACCATGGATTCCGATGGACAACATCCCTCAGGATCTATTGGCGCGTTCATGGCCCTCTCAAAGGCCTCACCCGACAGCATGATTCTAGGATGGCCGGTGTTTGAAGCCGATGCCCCTTCCCTTCGGGTCAAAGGGCGCCAAATCTCGAACTGGTGGGCCAATCTCGAAACACTCTGGAGCGGCATCGGCGACTCTCTCTTTGGATTCAGGGTCTATCCTATTGACCCACTGATGGAAATCTTGAACCATCAGCCCTTTATGAGGCGTTTCGATTTCGATCCAGAAGCGGTCGTAAGGTTAAGATGGCGCGGTATTCGTGCGATCAACGAGTCTGCACCTGTTCGTTATTTTACGGCTCAGGAAGGAGGAGTCACGCATTTTAAGTACGGCAGGGACAACCTACTACTCACCTTTATGCATACCCGTCTGTTCATCGAATTTATTGTCAGGTTGCCTCTCCTCATCCTGCGCCGATGGCGTGAGTCTTAGGTTTTAGGGCGGTATTCCCTCATCAAGACCCACACTCTGATATCCATCATCTTGAAGGTGTTTTAAAAGAATGGGCAAAACCTCAAGAACCACCGGCTGTTGGTTGTCGCTTGTTGCTGAATGACCATCATGGAGCAGCAGGATATCGCCATCGTTAAGACCCCGAAGAAGCCTCCCTAGGACTTTTTGAGGATGTCTCTCACGAGTATCGTAGCCACGTCTCGTCCAACTAACGAGATGGAGGCCAAGCTTACAAAGGGCAGGTTCAAGTAAAGGACTTCTAATCCCGAAGGGCGCCCTAAAAAAACGCGGCTGCTGACCGGTGAGGCTCATCATCGATGCTTGGGCCTCACCGACTTCCTTGATGAATCCCTCCACCGAAGAACAAGCAAAACCGAGGCGGTGTTGCTGACTATGATTACCAATTGTATGCCCCCGGGCGAGTATCTCCCGAACAAGCTCAGGGTACTTAAGCGCCTGATCGCCAATCAAAAAGAAGGTCGCAGTGGCTGAGCTTGCATCAAGAAGATCAAGGATCCTTGGTGTCACCAAAGGATCAGGCCCATCATCGAAGGTCAAAGCCACACGTTTTGGTTGACCTTTTTGTAGAGGGAGTCGCAGCCGATTTGGACCTAAAAGAGTGCTTTTTGGCCAAAGCCCCAAAGCGGTCAGCATCAAATGGTTGAAGGCCAGCACCTCGAGAGCCAAAGGCCACTCCTTAGGCTTCAAGGCCAGGTATCCAACGACGAGCACATGGATAACCAGCGACAACCAAATGAAAGATGAAGGATGCCAAGTCCTTTTCTGCGCCTTTAATGGGTGTAATTGATCCATCATGACTCCAGAAAAGTGGCTGGGTAGCGATACCATGACGGTCGGGTTGCTCTGCTACAATTGACTAACGAAATCACCTTCAACATGGACGGTCCCCTATGAATGACACCCAGCAACATTGCGATGTCCTCATCATGGGGGGTGGCCCTGCAGGTTCGGCTGCTGCCGCACTCTTAGCGAAAAAAGGCTTCAATACGGTTGTCCTTGAGAAAGATCATCACCCTCGATTTCATATCGGTGAGAGTCTCCTGCCATTAAGTCTCCCTTACCTCGAGAAGCTTGGAGTCCTCGACGCGGTTGATCAGATTGGCCTGAAGAAGTATGCCGCCGAATTTCACTCGGTCTATCACGAAAAATCGACGACATTCGCTTTTGGTGAATCGCTAAGAGGCGACTATCCCTATGCCTATGAGGTTCGACGCTCAGAATTTGATCATCTCCTTTTAGAAAACGCCAGAGCAAAAGGGGCCACTGTTCATGAGGGATGGCGTGTTGATGCCTTGGAGTGTCATGACCGAACCCTTTATTCCATCTCCGCTCGAAACGATCAGGGATCAAGAAAGACCTTTTCTGCACGGTTTTATATCGATGCCACCGGTCGTGACACGTTCATGGCGGATGCCCTCAACCTCAAGGAACGGAATAAACGACACAAAAGCGCCGCCATGTACGCTCATTATCAAGGTGCTCAGCGCTCTCAAGGCCAGGAAGAAGGAAATATTTGTGTCTACTGGTTTGATTTTGGATGGTTTTGGATGATCCCGCTGAAGGATGGCACAATGAGCGTCGGTGCAGTCTGCCGTCCTGATTATCTCAAACAACGCGTAATCCCTCTTGGGGATTTCATGGATCAAACCATCGCCTTAAATCCTCTTGTATCGAAACGCCTCGAAGGCGCTCAAAGGATGGGTGAGGTCACCGCCACCGGAAATTACTCATACCGTTCAAGCGAAATGTCAGGCAGCAACTATCTTCTCATCGGAGATGCCTACGCTTTTATTGATCCCGTCTTTTCGAGTGGCGTGCATTTGGCTCTTAACAGCGCGTTTAAGGCCGCCGATGTGATTGAAGCGGCTCTAGCCCAGCCACATCAGGCCGACACCCTGATTAAATCCTTTGAGCGAGAAATTGACCGAGGGCTTGGCGTCTTCTCATGGTTCATTTACCGAATCACCTCGCCAGCCATTCGAGATCTCTTTATGCATCCGAGGAATATATTCAAGGTCAAAGGCGCGGTGATCTCCGTGCTTGCCGGTGATCTTTTTAGAGACACCCGCATTGGCCCTTCCTTGTGGGCATTCCGTGCCATCTACTACATCAAGTCGTGGCTCATGAGGCACGGCTTCGTCCCCTCCATCAGCCGGTAATGCATCGATTCATGCCGCCTATCGCCTCCCTCAAGGAGGTTCCCTATCCCGATGCGATTCAGCCTAAAGGGATCTGGGCATCGGCGCATGAGCCTTTTACCTTAGCCAACATTCAGTATGGCACAGGGAGGGCCCCGCTTTGTGAGGCAGATAGGAGTCCTAAGGCTTATCCCTCGATGAATCCCCTTAAGGATTCACCTCGAGGCGAGCGTTGGACAAGCCTTGATAAACCGACCTATGGCAGCATCAATGGCATCGATTATGCCGCAACGGATGAACTATTGATTGGCGTCGGCCGTTGGCCAGCAACAAGCATTCGGGAAGCCACGACCGCCGCATATCACAGCTTTTTGGGGGCTACTAAGCGGCTTGGCTATGAACACCTTTTGAGGGTATGGCAGTTTTTTCCTGGCATCCACTGCGAGGAAGATGCGCTTGAGCGCTATCAAAGTTTTTGCCTTGCGCGTCATGAAGCCCTTCATAGCTTTGGCTTTAATATGCGGCAAAATCTCCCGGCAGCGAGTGCCTTAGGTGCCTCTGGGGAGGATCTTTGTCTGATCTTTATCGCCGGAAATGGCACGATGCTGGCACTTGAAAATCCAAATCAGGTGAGCGCATTCAATTATCCGCCAATCTACGGCCCTAAAAGCCCCTCCTTCTCAAGAGCCGTCCGCTTTAAAAGCCCACAACATGACCTGGTCTTCATCTCTGGAACAGCGAGTATTTTGGGTCATGAGAGCCACGCGCCGGAGGACACCCGCCGCCAATGTGAAATCACCATTGATAACCTTTCGACACTCCTTAAAACACATCACCTTAAAGCTTTATGGCGATGGGGCGAACAAGCGGCATTCAAAATCTATCTGCGACGTGCCGAGGATCAAGCACTGGTGAAGGCGTGTCTTAACCCATGGCTTCATCCGTCAAGTCCCGTTATTTGGCTTGAAGCCGACATTTGCCGGCGTGATCTTCTCCTTGAAATAGAAGCGACCTTGGATCTCTCTGGATCCTCATGGCACCCAACGTACACCTGACCGATTACCTTTATGGCCATTCAGACCCCTATCGAAAAAGAACTTGCAGAGCTTATGGTGGGTGCGCTCAATCTTGACGCTGATCATGAAAAGATTGATCCTGACGCCCCGCTATATGTTGAGGGGCTCGGACTTGATTCCATCGACCTTTTAGAATTGTCCGTCGTCATCTCAAAAAAATACGGCTTTCAAATTAAATCGGATGATCCTGATATCGAATCCATTTTTTCATCACTAAAGCACCTGGCTGCCACGGTCGCCCAACGTAAAACGACGTGATGAGGGGTGGCTTGACGGCCATGATCTTGGCTCTAGGCTGCCCACTCGTGGCCTTCTGGCTTTTGCGATCAGAATTCTTTGATGCTATCTGGTTAACACTTCCGGATGGGATATTTGGAATCATTCTGACGCTTGGGATTCCACTGAAAAGTCGTCCAAAGTCCCTGCTCCTGAGCGGTCTTGCCCTTGCTCTTCTGGTGGGCCTCATGATGAACCCCCGGCTGACGGCTATGTTGATGCCTGTTTTGATGAATTGTGCTTTAGCGCTGATCTTCCTTTTAACGCTTAAAGCACGCGAAGCACCATTAATTACACGCATCGCACAGCGTGCGCGCTCCCCGTTGACCTTCCCCGCTGAGCTCTTCATCTATACGAAAGCACTGACCCTTTATTGGGGTCTCCTGTTCATCCTGTTTGCCCTTAATGGGCTTTATTGGGCGCTGACTGATCACATTGGATGGGTGATGCTCTTCGCAAACACCATTAATTTTTTGGTGATGGCCGTTTTTTTTGTCTTAGAGCAAGTCTATCGAGTGTTCCGCTTCCGTCATTTGACGCAAACCTCACCGCTTAAAGTGCTTAAGGTGGTGCTTCGAGATGGCTGGAAAGTTTAAAAAATGATTGAATTCCTGATCAGTGCGGATCATCCGTCTCTAGAAGGCCATTTTCAAGGGAACCCCATCGTACCCGGCGTCACCCTTTTACAGGAGATCAAGGTCAGGATCGAAGATGAATGGCCCGATCTCAGAATCACCGGAATCATGAGAGCCAAATTCATCGAGGTCCTAAAACCCAATCAAACCGTTCATCTCGTGGTGAGTGAGACGAATCTTGGCCTTAAGTTTACTTGTCACCATCAAGACACCCAGATTGCCACGGGGCACTTTAAAATTTCGAAGAGGTCTTTGGAATGACCGTTTCATGGCAGAGTCTTCCTGAGAGGAGCAGCCTTTTCTGGCTGCGCCTCATCACCTGGATTACGCTCCATCTAGGAAGACCTGTGGCTCGCGTTCTTTTATACCCCATCACTCTTTATTTCATGACAGTGAAGAATGAGGGTTTAACAGGATCAAGGATTTTTCTTAAAAAGGCACTCCAGCGGGAGCCGAATTTTTTCGATCTTTTTAGGCTTTACCATAATTTCGCTGGAACCCTCCTTGATCGTCTCGCCGTTCTCACCGGACGCGATCACCTCCTAGAGATAGAAGCCTATAACTTCGAGATCCTTCAACACCATGCGAATAAAAAGCAAGCATGTCTCTTGGTTGGATCGCATCACGGCAGCTTTGAGATCTTAAGAGCCCTCGGTCGACTTCGACGAGGGATCAAAGTGAAGGCCTTGATGTATGGGGAAGCGACTCCGGCCATAGTCAGTCTCTATCGTTCGCTAAATCCTGATCTTCATGAAGATATCATCACGTTGAATGGGCCTGCCGCCCTGTTGGGGCTCGAAGAACACCTTGCAGAAGGACAGATGCTGGCTCTCCTTGCCGATCGTTGTATGCCTCATGACAAAAGGATTCGATGCGATTTTTTTGATGCACCCATTGATTTGCCGACAACCCCTGTGATGCTCTCTCACATCTTGAAACTCCCCATCATTTTCTTCGTGTGTCTAAGGCACGGATGGGGCCAGTACACCATTCACTTCGAAGAACTCGGGGACGCCTCGAGTATCCCCCGTGATGAACGGCCGATCATCGCCAAAGAGATCATGGGACGCTATGCCCGTCGACTGGAATACTATGCCCGGAGTGCCCCACACAATTGGTTTAACTTCCATGACATTTGGGATCGTGAAGCACCTTAAATGTGACGAGATGTTGCGCTTGCTCAGTGTGGCGGTCACCCTTCTTCTCGGCTTTCAGGGATCATCAGGAGCAGCCACCCACACGGCCTCGTCGCTGACACTGGAATCCCTCCTAACCACCTTAAAGGAGAACCCCTCTAGACGTGTCAAGTTCCATGAATCCCACTACATGAGGGCCTTAACTCGTCCACTCGAGAGTGAGGGAGAGTTAGCCTTTACGCCACCTTCAACGCTCCTCAAGGAAGTGAAGTCCCCAAGGGCTATCACCTATCGTGTCGAGGGCGATAAGGTCTTCATCGATGATCCACAATCATCACTGAAAGAGGTTTTTTCGCTCAGTGATACCGGGGTTCTTGAGGCCTTTATCGAAGCGATTCGCGCGCCACTCGCAGGAGATCTCTTAACCCTCCAGCGGTTCTGGGAACCCCACCTTGGCGGCTCCTTCAAGCATTGGTCTTTAACACTTATCCCTCATGATCCAAGCGTTAAGGCCCTGGTACATCGCGTGACCGTTAAAGGACAAGAAGGACAGATCCTCGCCATGTCCATTGAGGAAGCCAACGGCGATTCGACACAGCTCATCTTCAAACCCCAGTGAACCTCCGACGACTGACCTTGGTCTGGCTGTTGTGGTGTCTGATCGCCGCTCTGGTGATACTCACCACACCCCGCCATAGTGACCTCACTTTTTTTCTTCCCAAAAAGCCGAATGTGGTGGATCGGATACTGCTCCAACAAATGCGGGAAGGGCCGGTCAGCCGTCTCACCCTTATCGCCCTCTCTGGAGAGAGTGCTGAACACCGCGCGGAGGGAAGTCGGCGCCTCACCCTAGCTCTTCAAAACGATCCTCTTTTCATCCGTGTCAGTAACGGTGAAGATCCTAAGTTACTGGAACAGTTTGAAAAAAAACTCTACCCCTATCGTTTTCACCTGGTAGATCCTTCCCTAGAAAGTCCATTTGAACCAGCGGCACTTCATCAGTCCTTGACGGAGCGTTGGGAAGAGCTTTACTCACCCTTGGCCCCCTTGAGTCAGCGTTGGCTAACCAGCGATCCACAAGGTCTATGGACCCATCTTCTTCGAGGGATGTTGGACCAGCAAGGTCCCCGTCGGGAGGGCGGAATCTGGGTTTCAGACGATCACCAACGAAGCCTTATCCTCGTTGAAACGCACGTCTCAGGATTCGATCTTGAATCGCAACAAATGGCTCAAGAGCATATACAGAATGCGTTCAAAGAATTGTCCTTCAGTGCGTCACTGAAGATGACGCTTGGGGGACCCGGTGCAATCAGTGTCGAAACCAATAAAAACATTACGCAAGAAGCCACACGGCTGACACTCATCAACAGTGTGTTGGTGATGGGTTTACTCCTCCTTGTCTATCGATCATGGCGTTTCTTAGGGTTGGGTCTTATCCCCTTAGTTACGGGCCTTCTAACAGGCGGCATGATGACCTCCCTGGTTTTTGGTCAACTCCATGGGATTACCTTTGGATTTGGCAGTACGCTGTTGGGTGTTGCGGCTGATTACCCCAATCATCTTTTCAGCCACCTCGAACGCGATGAGAACCCGGAGAGCACCATGAATCGCCTTTGGCCTACTCTCCGCCTCGGCGTCCTCACGAATGTAGCAGGGTTTGGTGCCATGCTTTTTTCGGGGTTTACTGGCCTCAGTCAACTGGCCGTATTTGCAGGTACAGGACTCCTTGCGGCAGCCCTAACCACTCGATACATCCTTCCACGCTGGATACATGCTCCCCCAAATCTATCGTTTCTGAACCAAAGTCCACGCCTGTCACTCTCGATGGATCATCGCGTGAGGAGGCGCTTGTCTATGCTGCCTTGGTTGATTTTGATCACTCTCATAGGAGGCTTTTCACTCCATGATGGGGTAATGTTTAATGATGATATTGCTGCACTTAATCCAGTCCCCCCCCAAAATCTTAGGATCGATGCCACGCTTCAACGGGATTTTAGAAGTCCAGAATTAGGTAAGTTGCTTCTTGTCACCGCCGCCGATCAAGAATCATTACTCAGGACAGCTGAAGACCTTGAACCAACCCTCGCTCAACTCAAGAGCCACGGGATTATTGATCAATATGACCTTTTAACGGAGATCCTCCCAAGTCACCGAAAGCAAGCGCTCCGTCTCTCAAGGATCCCGCCTAAAAAGGAACTGATGAACCTAGTCGACATTGCCCAAGACGGGCTCCCCTTTCGAAAGGGCTTGTTTGAACCTTTCCTTAACGATGCCGCTGATGCCCAAAAAAAGGGCTTTTTAGGGCCGGAGGTTTGGGCTGAAACGCCGATGGCCTCAAAAATCGCTACCGCGATGATTCATCTTGAGGATAGTTGGGCTCTAGTAATCCCGCTCCGTGGCGTCACCGATGACGCATCACTTCAAAGAAAGATTGATGCTCTCCATCTTGATCAAGTTCAATTCCTTGATCTTCGGGCAAGAACGACCCATTGGATGATGCAATACCGCCTAGAGGCTTTGAGGCTTCTAGGTATCGGGCTTTTAGCGATCACACTGATGCTTTCTTTTGGTCTTGGGAGTTTGAAAACGGCATTGAAAGTTTTAATGCCGGTGATGAGTGCAGGTTTTGCAACCGCGATCATGATGGCATGGTGGTTCAAGGGGCTTAATCTCTACCATCTCGTCTCTCTCCTCTTAGTCATGGGACTGAGTCTCGATCAGGCCCTTTTTTTCAACCGACCCTCTCGGGACACTGAGGAATATCGAAGAACAAGGATTTCTCTGATCGTGTGCAGCTTGAGCTCCATCTTGGCCTTTGGGACGCTTGCATTTGCAAAAGTAGCCATTCTCGATAGCATCGGGCTAACCGTCGCCTTGGGGGCATTCCTTGCCGTGTCATTTGCGGCCTTAATGGCCGATGAGCGCCCTTCTTCCCCATCATCCGTAACATGAAAAGTAAAGGATCAAAGCGTTCAAAGCCCTTAAGATCAATGTGGCCCCTCTCAGTGGTCGACTATACGCTCACCAATGCCTTAGGCCTGGGTCGTGCGGCGACTCAAGAGGGCTTTTTGAACCATCGGTCAGGCCTCAAGCCATGCGATTTCGAGGGCGTTAACTTCGTGACGACCATAGGTCGTGTCGATGGCATCGAACAACACGCCCTTCCTGAAGCTTTCAAGGCTTATGATGGCCGCAACAACCGACTCGCCCATCTCGCGCTTCTGCAGGACGGGTTCATGTCGCGCGTCGCTGCTCTTCGTCAATCACTGGGCGCCCATAGGATCGGCGTCATCTTAGGCACGAGCACCTCGGGCATCCTTGAATCAGAGCGAGCCTACACCCAGAGGGACCCCATCAGTGGCGCATTACCCGCTGATTTTCACTATCGAGAAACTCAAAACACCTTCGCTACCGCTGATTTCATTCGGCGAATTCTTCAATTGGAGGGTCCTGCCCTGACCGTTTCGACGGCCTGCTCCTCCAGTGCCAAAGTCTTTGTCAATGCGGCTCGTTGGCTTGAAGCAAATCTTTGTGATGCGGTGGTCGTTGCTGGCGTCGATAGCCTCTGCCTGACCACGCTCTTTGGCTTTCACTCTCTGGATCTCCTTTCAGAGGAGCCTTCAAGGCCCTGCGCCATTGATCGGGCCGGCATCTCTATTGGCGAGGCCGCAGGATTCGCCGTTGTCACTCCATTCAACCCAAAGGTGGGTCGACTGACCGTTCTGGGTGCGGGGGAAAGCAGTGACGCGCACCATATGTCTTCACCCCATCCAGAAGGCCTCGGTGCGGCCATGGCGATGACAGGCTGTTTAAAAACCGCAAAAGTGGACCCAAAGGAGGTCGATTTCATCCTGCTTCATGGCACCGCGACCCGAACAAATGACCCCGCAGAAGATCGTGCTATCTGTCAGGTTCTAGGGGAGGGAAATCATGCTGCATCCATCAAAGGGCATATCGGTCACACGCTTGGGGCTGCTGGCATCATGAATGCCCTCACCGCTTGTATCGCCCTTGAAGGGGGTTTCACGCCGGGAACCCTTCATACTGAGACCATCGATCCATCGATTCGCAGTCAAGTAGCACTCAAACCCAACATCCATGAGCCCTTAAGAACGATCCTCAGTAATGCGTTTGGATTTGGCGGAAGTAATGCGTGTCTTTTAATGGGACTCCATCATGACAGCTGATATTCATATCATAGGGATCGGTCTTCGTGGACCAGGGCTCCTAAATTGGCCAACAGCCAGGGAGATTCTGCTCCATGGCGGCTTCGAAAGCTTGAGGGAGACCCCACCCGGAGTCGCTAGATTATTGCCACCGACCGAGCGGCGACGCGCAACAACAGTCACTCGCCTTGCCCTCGATGTCGCTGAGGAAGCCCTAGGACACTATGATCCATCGAAGGTTTCCTCCCTGTTTACTTCTTCAGGCGGTGAGGTAGGTATTGTTCATGAGATATTCAATACTCTCTCAGGGCCTGATCGACGACTTTCCCCAACGGCATTTCATAACTCCGTCCACAACGCTGCAGCCGGCTATTGGAGCATTGCCAGCGGTTGCCGTATGCCGACGGATAGCCTATGTGCTTATGACGATAGCTTCGGCTCGGGTCTCTTGGAAGGCTTGCTTCGTCTTCAAGAACCCCAAGATCGAATCCTCCTGGTCGCCTATGATGTTCCTGCGCCCTACCCCATCAGTGCACATCGATCAATGACATCGGCTTTTGCCGTGAGCTTGCTGCTGTCGAAAGACCCCAAAGATCAAGCCATGGCCTCGATAAACTGGCGTTATTTACCCAACAGTGCACCGGCCTTGCCTTTGAAGGATCCAGCTCTAGAAGCCCTTAGATCAACGAATCCTGCGGCTCGTGCACTGCCTTTGTTGGAAGTGATCGCAAAAAAACAGGCGCACACAGTGGTCGTCGGCGTCGGCATGCAAGGATCATTAAGTCTTGAGGTCAGGCCATGTTATTGACGGGCGCTGAAATCGCCGAATTTCTGCCTCACCAAGCGCCTATGATCTTGATTGATCACATCATCAAGGCGGACGAGCATTGTCTAATAGGACATATTGAGAGCCATCGATCACCTTCGCATCCCTTGAGAATCAGAGGATCGCTGCCCGCGATTAGCGCCATCGAAATGGCGGCACAGGGCTGTGCTATTCATGGCGCTTTGAGGAACCCTTCAACACCTGGCGACCCCCGGCCTGGAGTGCTCGCCTTGATCAAAGACGTATCATGGACTTACCCCCGCATCGATGAGGTCGAGGGGCCGCTTGAGCTTTTAGTATTGAGGCTCCATGGTGACAGCCACCAAGCGTTTTACCAATTTAAACTGACCGCCAACAGCGGTCTTTTAGTCCTAGGTGAACTCGCCGTGTTTTTCACGGATAAAAAGGATTCTTGATGAAAAGAGCACTCGTCACGGGGGGCAGTGGGACTTTAGGTCATGCCATGGCCATGGCCCTCGCAGAATCGGGCCACCATGTGTATGTTCAAGCGCATCACAACCCGGCTAAGGCGGCATCGATCATTGCGAACATCAAGGACAAAGGGGGCTCAGCGAGCCTTTTGATCTTTGATGTGACCGATGAAAAGTCTTCACGAGAGGTCCTTGAGCCCTTGGTCGAGTCGACAGCCATTCAGGTCGTTGTCCACAATGCGGGCATTCATCTGGATGCCCCTTTGGTGGGTATGACTCGTGACCAATGGGACCGGGTGATCGATGTCTCTCTTCATGGTTTTTACAATATTACTCAACCCCTCTTGATGCCCATGATCAGAAGTCGTTGGGGTCGAATCATTAGCATTGCCTCCGTGGCGGCGCTCACCGGAAACCGCGGTCAGGCTAATTACGCTGCAGCAAAAGCAGGCTTAGTGGGTGCCTCTAAATCCCTCGCCCTCGAACTGGCTAGCCGCAACATTCTGGTGAATGTGGTGGCCCCAGGGATTATCGAGAGCGCTATGGCGGAGGGGCATTTTACTGCCGAACGACTCAAGGCCCTGGTGCCGATGCAGCGGGCTGGACATCCAGAGGATGTCGCCCATCTCGTCGCTTTTCTGGCTTCTGACAAGGCCGCCTACATCACAGGCCAGGTCATTTCAGTCAATGGCGGGATGATCTAAATCTAAATACAAAATACCCATGCAAACCACGAGCTTCCAGCAACTCGAAACGCTCCTTTTTTTCACGCTCGGACAATTGATGGTCATCATTGTAGCGGCGAGGCTGATGGGCGCATTCGCGCAACGCATCGGTCAACCCAGAGCCGTCGGTGAAATTATTGCAGGGCTCCTTTTAGGCCCCTCTCTTCTGGGGAGCCTAGCCCCTGATCTATTTAATGCTCTCTTCAAGGCCGGTAATCCTACCCCCCTCACCATCATGAGTCAGATCGGTCTGATCCTCTTAATGTTCCAGGTGGGTCTCGAGTTTGACTTTTCAAGCCTAATAAAAAGAGCCTATCGTAAAGCAACCTTCCTCATTACAGCGGCAGGCATCAGCATTCCCTTTATTATCGGCTTTAGCTTTGGGACGTTATCCCAACCCATGCTGGCATCAGGCATTGATCCCCTCGCCTACTCCCTCTTCATTGCCATCGCTTTGTCGATTACAGCGGTGCCGATTCTTGGCCGCATTCTGATGGAATTTCAATTGACCCGTCACCAACTAGGGGTCATCACGATTGCCGCTGCGGCTGCAAATGATGCGATTGGCTGGATCTTACTGACCTTGGTCGCTGCGATCGCGAACCACCACTTGGATTTCGAGGCGATACTGCAACAAATCGCAGGGCTCATGCTCTACCTGGTCGGGGCCTTTTGGCTGATTCGCCCCCTCCTTTTGAGACTCCTCAACCAATTCCCCCTCAAGGAGGGTCGCTTGCCTCCCGATTTACTGGCCATCCTTCTGGTGATTATTTTTGGATCGGCCATGATCACCAGCCACCTCGGTATCTTTGCCATATTTGGCGGTTTTGTAGCGGGCCTCATTCTTCATCAACGAAGAGATCTTGCTCGGGCTTGGGAGGCCAGAGTCAATGACTTTCTGAGTGTCTTTTTCCTGCCGATCTTCTTTACCTACACAGGATTAAGAACCGATATCGGCAGTCTCCAGAGCTTGGAACTTTGGGGTTGGTGCGCTCTCCTTTTGGCCCTGGCGTTTGCTGCCAAATTAGGAGGCTGTTTTATTGCCGCTCGCTTTGCAGGCTTGAACCAGAAGGAATCCCTTTGCATCGGGATCATGATGAATACCCGCGCGCTCATGGAACTGATCGTGATCAACCTCGGCCATGATCTTGGAGTGATCCCCCCGGAGGTGTTCACTATGCTGGTGATCATGGCCATCTCAAGCACACTTCTGACAGCCCCCGGACTGAGATGCTGGCTTCCAAAAGAACTCAAGAAGCCGGGTGATCCCTCAAAACCTTCGGTTGATCATCAAGAAGTGCTGTAAGGGCTGCCAATGGGATTTTGCCTGTGGAATTTCTAGGTAGACGATCCACCCGATAGATTCCTCGTGGCATAAAAACGGGATCAAGCCAGCCTCTAAGGACCTCAAGAATGGCTTGGTTTGATAAGGAGTCATCCGCAACAATGAAAGCGACCAAGCGCTGAACAGCCCCTTCAGGGCTCTCTCCTGGAATCAATAGAGCGACATCATTGATCCCTTTAATCGCCCGATAGTGCGTTTCAAGGCCTCTCAGCGAGTTCCTTTTTCCTGCAATATTGATGAGATCAGAACGTCGGCCTTCAAGTTGAAAAGAGTGAAGGTCGATGACGGTGATGTCATCTTGCAACGCCACCTTATTTGGAAGGTGATCAGCCTCGACAAAGACCTCACGACCCACCTGATGAGCGCGGACCCCCTGAAACCATCGCCATGGGGATGCATCGGTAGGGCGCCGTCCTGCCAAAGATCCCGCCTCAGTACATCCATAGATCTCATAAATCGGCGCGTTATACGATGCTTCCAAGGCTTCGGCTAAAGCCTTATCGAGAGGCGCTGTCGCTGATACGATGAGATCAATGGGGGGCATGGAAAGCCCACTGTCCAAGAGGATCTTCAGATGAAGCGGTGTGCTGACTAGCGCCCTTGGCCCTTGAGCCTGATCGAGTGCCGCCGTGATATCCGCGGGATAAAATGGTTTCGTTGGGGCAAGGACAGCCCCACAAAATAGGGGAAGAAGAACACCTAATTCAAGACCATACATATGCTGTTGGGGCACGGTCGAGACCATCGTCATCCCGAATGTCCCCCCCAAAAAACCATCGATCAGACGGGCCCCATCAAAGAGCATTCCAAAGGTTTTGATATGAGGGTTCGGGTGCCCTGTTGATCCTGAGGTAAACGCGATCAAGACCTCTTGATCGAAGGCTGGCATGAGAAGGCCTTGATCGAGAGGATGAATCTCCCGCCCTATCGATAGGCCCTTTAGCGGGTAGACTTCCCTGAGTTCCTTAAGACCTTGGTGGGAGCGATCAGGGGGTAATAGGACCCGCTTCCCCATCAACCAAGCGCCAAAAAGGCTTAAGGCAAATGGATAAGGTTCCTCGTGGAGATTGATGGCATGAAGGCAAGATTCTTCAAGATGGCCTTGAGATTGAGCCTCCTCAAAGAACTGGCAGCGTGAAATCACCTTTCCTGAAATAACAGCAAAGGGAGCTTCTGAAATTGATTCATGAAGCCCATAGGAAAACCCTTCATGTTGATACTGATTCAATCAGATCCATCCCTTGAAGATGCTGGCTTCATTCTTGATTCGACCTGATCTAGCCACGGGGTCGAAAGACCAAGCGTTCTTGCGGTTGAGAGTGCCCGCCTTAAGCGATCCGGTGCCGATCGCCCCATGCACAGATGCTCTGGATCGCCCTCGAAACCTTCGACCATGCCCTTGAGCAACGCTTCTCGAGGTAATGGTTTACCCACTAAGGCTTCCTGAATCGAGAGAATGTCTGAAGCGATGCCTTCTGCGAGCTCACGATGCTTTGCCCAGAGAGAACTGACCGATCCACCCGCGACGATACCGCCAATATTGATGGTTAAGATATAAAGGTTTTTCCGAATCATCTCGAAGAGTTGTTGCTCAACAGGAACGATTCTGGCAGCTACCTCCACCTTTTCAAGGGCTTGCTGAATCAATATGGCCTTGGGACCTGAGATGACGGTCGGTAAGACCGAGACAGAGGGTCGTCCCTTTTTTTTGTCAAACCACACTGTAATGATCGTTGGATCGATGATTCCATGGTGTTGGTAATGGCAAGGTAAGAGTTCATTTTGCAACAGCGCTGTGACCTTTCGCCATGGCATCGGTAAGCGTTTAAGAACATCATCCAATTGAGTCTCGCCAACAGCCATCAAAACCAGTGAGGGCGCTGGTACGATCGATTGTAGCGTGGACCAATCCGTCTCTCTTAAGACCGGAAAAACGGGGTAACCTGCTTTTAGAAAGCCTGAAGCGAAAAGTTCGCCCATTTCTCCCAGCCCCACAATGACTATGGCTTCGCTGATTCTTAAGGTCATCAAGGCCTTTCCTCTTTAACGTCTTGAACCGCTTTAACGATATCTTGGGCCAAGAGATCCACCGCATTGGGCTCAGCATTCCAACCACAGACAAAACGGGCTGCCCCATGCTCTTCGGGTCGATTAAACACCCAACCCTTGGCATGAAGCTGACCTTGGGCACCCTCAGAAAGCCTTACAAAAACCATATTCGCTTCACAGGGAAACGCCAAAGGGACGCCCTCCGTCTTCAGTCGATTGGCTAATCGTTGAGCCATGTAATTGGCATGACCCGCGTTCTCTCGCCACACATTTTTTTCTAAAAGCCCAAAAAAAGGGGCCGCTAACAGCCGCATTTTAGCGCTGAGGTGTCCGCCTTGTTTGACCCGATAGCCAAAGTCGTTTGCGATATCACGGTTAAAAAAAATAATGGCGTCGCCGCAGCCGCCCCCATTTTTACTACCGCCCAGCGCAAGGGCGTCAACACCCAATCGCCAAGTGAGATCAGCGGGTGATCGATCTTGAGCGACGATCGCGTTCATCAATCGGGCGCCGTCCATATGAATCTTAAGATTCTTGCTACGCGCACATTGGGTCAGGGCTTCTAGTTCTTTTAAAGAATAGAGGGTGCCAACCTCCGTCGTCTGAGTCAGGCTCAACACCCTAGGGGGTTGATGACGAAGATCCTGTGATCGCTCTAAAAGGGCGCTGAGGGAAGCTGGCGCTATTTTTCCTTGAGGGCCATCACAGGGGATTAGACCCATCCCTGGATTCAAAAAACCGGGGGCTCCACACTCATCGGTCCGAATATGGGCAAAAGGGTGACAAACAACAGCCCCCGTAGGCGATGTTAATTGAGCCAGCGCCAAGGCATTGGCGGCTGTCCCCGTTGCAAGGAAATAGACCTGAACCTTTGTTTCAAAGAACTCACTCAGCGCATCACACGCCTTTTGGGTCCATAGATCTGAACCATAAGGGGCCATAAATCCTTCATTCGCCTCGATCAGTGCCTTCATCGCTTGAGGACAAAGACCCGACCAGTTATCACTGGCAAATTGGGTTTTGACTGGCCTTGGGGCCACGCCCCTCGACTCAGCCACAACCACCTACCCTGACAGTCACTTCCTTAGAAGCGCTGTAAAAGTGACCGTTTGATTCAGCAATAGCAATGACAGGGCCGGATGCGTTCAGTTTGACTCTGATCGAAACGAAAGGCTCCATGTCGGGATTAAACTTAAATGCCGCGAGCAGGGGGCCTGGATTTTTTTCTGCAAATAATAGGAGGCGGCTGGTCTTGGGGAGTTGACTCTTCATCGTCACCGGGACCACCGCGCCATCTTCAGCGATGAGGGGAATCTCGAGAATGACCTGGTCACTCGGTTGGGCCAACTGCCCTTGGAGCTCAACACGAAGTGTCTCATCGAATAATCCTGATGGTGCACCATCAAGATGGCCCAAAGGACTAAAAGCGAGACCTCGGGTCGATTGAAGTAAAAAGCCGCCCGCCAATAATTTAAGGAAGAGGCGTTTGTCGGTCTTAAATTCACCAATGAATGACATGGGAGAGAGCGGCCTCTTGAATAGGGAAGCAGGATAAAATAGGGGGATGCCCCTTCAAAGGTCATCCACATAGATCATCATTAAAAACCCGCCCATGTCTAGAATCAAGATTCGAACCAAGGCTTTAAAGCCGGGGCTCCTTGTTCGGATCCTAATTGAACACCCCATGGAAACTGGTCGCCGGGAGGATCCCGTGACGGGTTTAAAGGTGGCGCCCCACTTCATCGAGGAATTCATCGTCTCGTTTCGAGGGAGGGTGGTCCTTGAAGGGCGTTTTTCAACTGGAATCTCTAAAAACCCTTACCTCACCTTAAAACTTCGTGAGGCAAGCCCTGGAGAGGTTCTCGAGGTTCGATTTAAGGATAATCAAGGTACAGAAGATATGGTCTCTTTCCGGATCCCTCCGAATGAAAACGATTGAAAACGACAGGGTGAAACCAATACCCGCTATCACTTAGCAAAACCCATGAACGAAGATATTAACTTAACCGTGACCTCTGATCCCCCTTTGGATGACCATGGTCAGCCGTTCAGAATTCGGAGTTTCATCCGGCGACAAGGGCGAATGACGGTCGCTCAGAAAAAAGCATTGGAGGAGCTGTGGCCGCGCTATGGATTGAGCCTCAATGACCCGACGATGGGGAATGCCGTCGTTTCGAGAGACATCCCCATCGTGCTTGAAATCGGTTTTGGTAATGGAGAATCCCTGTTGTCAATGGCTGAGGCGCATCCAGAGTGCGCTTACATCGGGATTGAAGTTCATCTTCCAGGGGTTGGCCATCTTCTCCACCGTGCGGGGGAATTGAACCTTCAAAATCTCAAGGTTTATGCCGATGATGCCATCGATGTCCTGCATCAAGCCATCAAAGATCAAAGTCTTGATCGGGTACAACTTTTTTTCCCTGATCCCTGGCACAAAAAGCGACACCACAAGCGGCGGATCGTCAACGCGGATTTTCTAGAGCTCTTACACCAGAAGATCAAGCCAGGAGGGCAATTTCATGCCGCAACGGACTGGGAGCCTTATGCCCTTGAGATGGCCGACGTTCTGAAGGCCGCCAGAGGATTCACCCCGACCACCGCCGATGGCTCCCCTTTTAACGAACGCCCAGACTACAGACCACTCACGAAGTTCGAACGTCGTGGCCAGCGGCTCGGCCATGGTGTCTGGGATCTCATTTGGTCGCGACAATAAAGCCTTGACCCATAGCCTCTGACAACCAGGGCGGGATCACCATCGGCGCCTCTATCTTGAACCGCTTATCGCGGCCCGTCTCACCGGAGACCAAGATCACCTGCCGCTTTGAAACCTTGAATTCGATCGCCAGAAATCGCATCAAATGCTCATTTGCTTTGCCGTCCACGGGAGGTGCCGTGATGCGAATTTTGATTCGATCCCCATGGATGCCGGTGATCTCATCACGGGAGGCACGGGGCTGCACATGGACATTGAACACCAAGCTTGCCTGGATCGATGTCAAGGGGTTTTCACCTAATTGAGGACCAATGCCAGATTCTGGAGGGGAGGCAAAATCAGCATCCGAATCAGCTGAATGGCCATGATCACGACAATCGGGGAGAGATCGATCCCCCCGGTTACGGGCAACAAGCGACGACTCATCGCCATGACCGGCTCCGTGAGGCTAAACAGCAAAGAGATCGCTGGATTGTAGACTGTTGGGCCCACCCAACTTAACAGTGCTCGAATGATGATGGCATAGAAGTAGATATTGAGGGTTAACTCAATCAATTGAGTCACCGCCCAAATGGAAAGGACAGAAAAGGAGGGAATCCCTCCTTGGATCAGAAAAATCAAAAATCCCTCAATGATCTGTAAAAGGAGCATCAAGACAATAGCGGCCGTGTCGACTCGTCCCATGGCGGGAATGAAGCGCCTCAGGAGGCTTAGGGGGGGATGCGTCATTCGAATCAGAAACTGTGACAAGGGATTCTGATAATCGGCGCCACTCCACTGGAAAAGAAATCGCAATAAAAGGCCAAAAATATAGAGACTGAATAGGGTGTCAATCAGGAAAATCAGCGGTGCTGACCAATATTGTGTACTCATCGTCTAACCCCCAAGCTGTTGCGATAATTCTTTTGAACGAATGGTGGCGGCCTTCATGGCTTGATGAACCAAGGGTGCAAAACCTCCGGCCTCAAAGCTTGCGATGGCTTGTTCGGTGGTTCCGCCAGGGGATGTCACCTTTCTCCGCAGTTCTCTCGGCGGATCCTCTGATTCGATCGCCATTCGACCCGCACCCAAGGCCGTTTGCTGCGCCAAAAGACGAGCGGTCTCCCGATCAAGGCCGAGAGCAACCCCGGCCTCTTCCATCGCTTCCATTAACAAAAAGAAATAGGCGGGACCACTGCCTGAAAGCGCCGTGACGGCATCGAGGGCCGCTTCCTGATTCACCCATACCGTTAAACCCACGGCCCTCAAAATAGATTCAGCGGTACTTCGGTGATGATCGGTGACCCCTTCACGAGCAAAAAGCCCCGTCGCCCCACATTGAACCATGGCAGGGGTATTTGGCATCGTTCGAATGATGCTGGGATGGTCACCAATCCATCGCGCGAGACTATTGCTCGTCACCCCCGCCGCGATACTGATGATCAGTGGCCGCCGCTCTCTCAGAAGCGGTGCCATCTCCCCAATGACGGTTTGCAGCAACTGCGGTTTGACCGCGAGGATCAGAACATCGGCCACAGCGGCCACTTCAAGATTATCTTGATGAGGGTGGATGTGATGACGATCCCTTAAGCGATCCAAAGCCGCTTGATTGACATCAGAAACGTCAATCAAGCCTGGATCAACCCCATCAGCGATCAAACCAGCAATCAGGCTGCTGGCCATGTTACCCGCACCAATGAATCCAAGGCGTTGATGTTGTTGCTGCATGAAAGTGACCTGAGGATGGAAAGGCGGTGACGGATTCTATACCGCTCCGTCGCGTGCGCCAAAGATTCTTGATCCGACTCGAATCATGGTTGCGCCTTCAAGGATCGCTGACTCAAAATCAAGAGACATCCCCATCGACAGTGTATCGAGTGGGATAGGGAGCAACGCTTCTTTCAACTGCCTCAGGGCCCTGAAGGCCATTCGAGGCTCAGACATCCCATCAGGGACTTCTGGAATGCCCATGAGTCCTCGAAGCTTAAGATGGGGGAGCTGCTCAATCTGCTGCGCTAAGGCGGCAACCTCATCTGGTTTGACCCCACTTTTGCTGTATTCCTCACTGATATTGACCTGAATACAGACATTGAGTGGCCCCATGGCCGGTGGCCGTTGATCATTCAAACGCTCAGCAATCTTCAAACGATCAATGCCATGGACCCAGCTAAATCGTTCTGCAATTTGACGGGTTTTGTTGCTTTGGATAGGCCCTATGAAATGCCAGATAATGTCTTCAACGTCCCTTAAAGCCTCCTGCTTAGAAAGGGCCTCTTGTAGATAATTCTCGCCGAAATGAATTTGGCCATAGCCAAAGGCCTCCCGAATGGCCTTAGGGGGCTGCGTTTTACTCACCGCGACCAAGGACACAGAGCCTCGGGGCCTCTTAGCAGCATCAAGGGCAAGGTCCATCAGTCGATGGACGGACTCAAGGCCTTGTTGAATGGAATGATGTCCCATCACGGTATAATGATTTTTAACTGTCGAAAAAATGCACCCATCCGCTCCCTGAAGATAGTCACAGGATCAAGACGCGACGGGGCCATTAATGGATCCTATACTACCTTGATTGCGCTATGCTCAGCCCTATGATGACCTCGTTGCTCATTATCATCGGCGGCAGCCTCCTTTGGATTCTCTACCGCCTTTTAAAGCGAGGACAGAGCGGGCGCCTAAGTTACCTGCGACAAGATTTCTTGATGCCTCCTGAAGATCGGCTTTTCTATCGATCACTCAAGGAGGCCATCGGTGATGAATACGTGATTTTCGGCAGGATTCCTGTTGACGACCTTATTACGCCTCGCGGCAACCGGGGTTTAGACCCTTGGCTGCAAAGCCTTCACGACCAAGGGGATAGCCATTTCCCTTTTGTTCTCTGCCGCAATGAAGATCTATCGATCGCCTGTGCGATCCAACTCATACAGCATCGAAGTATTTCAACGAATAGAAAAAAAAGAGGGCCCAACGGCGAATCGGCGCTTAAAGCCATTTGCCTCGCTTCAGGGCTGCCATTGATTCAACTTGAGGCGGGACCCTTTTATGACCGCCTCGATATTCGAGAGGCTATTGCTGAGGCGGTGAGGAGAGAACCCCTTTTCATCACCGAATCGGATGGCCGCAAAGAACCTAAAATCACCACACTCGATCGCTTGGATCACTGAAGACATGGCGATGGCACCCACTCTTTACGTGATCGCTAGCTGTGACCGCTGCCGAGCCGCCGTTCGCTGGCTGCGTGCCGAAGGCCAACCATTTTTGATACATGACATCCGTCAAGATGGCCTTGATCCGGCAAGACTCGATGCCTGGTTACAGCATTTTGGCCATGAAAAACTATTAAACCGAAGCAGCACGACCTGGCGAAACCTTGATGATCATGAAAAATCATCCCTCGATCAAGAAGCGATTCGCTCGTTGCTGCTTCGTCACCCAACCCTGATCAAGCGGCCTATCCTTGAGAGCAGTCGTGGCTTGACGCTGGGTTTTGATCCCATCGACTATGGACGCTATTTATGAGCGAAACTCTTGATCTGACGTGTCAATTCATCCGCTGCCGCTCGATCACACCCGACGATGCCGGCTGCATGGAGATTATTCAGCAGCGCCTAGAACCACGAGGCTTCAGCATTGAACAACTTGATTTTGGGAAGACCCGGAACCTCTTTGTACGCCATGGTAAGGAAAGACCCCTCCTCGTCTTTTTAGGCCATACCGATGTGGTGCCCTCAGGCCCTGAAAGCGACTGGTCACACCCTCCCTTTGAACCCACGATCGTCGATGGCATGCTTTATGGTCGAGGTGCTGCGGACATGAAAAGCGGTGTGGCGGCGATGGTGACCGCCCTCGAACGCTTTGCCAGCAATCATCCAAACCATCCAGGGTCGGTCGCTATGTTGATGACCAGTGATGAAGAAGGCGCGGCCACAGATGGAGTCGTTAAAGTGATTGAGGTTTTTGAAAATCGGGGTGAAAAAATAGACTGGTGCCTCATCGGTGAACCCTCAAGCTTTGATCGATTGGGCGATGTGATCCGGGTTGGGCGCCGTGGGTCCCTTTGTGGCGCTCTTAGCGTTCTGGGAACACAAGGACATGTGGCCTATCCTGAAAAGGCCGACAACCCGATCCACCGCTTAGCTCCCGCCCTAGAGGCTTTGACCCAAGAGGTCTGGGACCAAGGCAATGCCTTTTTCCCTCCCACCAGCTTCCAGATATCCAATATCAAGGCGGGCACTGGGGCTGAAAATGTCATCCCAGGACGACTCGAACTCTCCTTCAACTTTAGATTCTCAACCGAACTGACAGAAACCCTCATTCGTGAGCGAGTAGAGGCCATTCTCGATCGTTATGGTCTGCGTTATGAATTATCTTGGCGTCTATCAGGAGCCCCCTTTTTAACCGCAGGGACCACGCTCATCAAAGCAACACAAGATGCGATCCACCAAGAAACAGGCCAATGGGCAAGACCTGATACCGGCGGCGGGACCTCAGATGGCCGCTTCATTGCCCCCACTGGCGCCGAGATTGTCGAACTCGGCCCCTTAAATGGCACCATTCATAAGGTCGATGAACAGGTTCCCATCGGGGACCTTGAGCCACTCTCACGAATCTACGAGGGCATTATGGAGCACCTTCTCGGATCAAACCCTTCCTCATCCCTATGACCATCCGTAACGATCATGCTCTGGTCAGCGCGGATTGGCTGTTTGATCATCACCAAAGAGCCGATCTGGTGATTATGGATGCCACTTGGACCCTTCCAGCGCAACAGCGGGATCCCAAGACTGAATTTTGGGAGAGTCATCTCCCAGGTGCCCAATACTTTGATATTGACGCTATCGCCGATCATGAGACGTCGCTGCCGCATATGTTGCCCCGAGGAGAAATTTTTGAAGGGTTCGCGCGGCAATTTGGCATCTCTCATGACACCCATGTGGTGATCTATGATAGCAATCAGTTCATGGCTTCAGCACGCCTCTGGTGGACCTTTAGAGTCTTTGGGCATGACAAGGTCAGTGTCCTCAATGGCGGCAAGTGGGCTTGGCTAGAGTCGAAGTATCCGCTTGAAAGTGGCGCGATAAAAAGCCGTCCTCTGGGTACTTTTAAGACACAACGACGAGATCACCTGGTCGTTGAGCGAGAGGATGTCCTAAGGACAGTAGAGGCGGCCTCAACCCAATTGGTCGATGCAAGGCCCAAGGATCGCTTTGAAGGGAATGCCCCAGAGCCACGCCCAGGACTTCGCTCGGGTCATATCCCAGGGAGTCGGTCCCTTTTTTTTAAGGAGCTCCTTGAGAAGGAGACCCCAACCCTCCTTTCGGCCGATAAGCTCGAGGCGGTTTTTAGAAGCGCTGGCGTGGAGACAGATCCCCAAAAGCCCATTATTGCAACCTGTGGCAGCGGGGTAACCGCGGCCGTCATTGCCCTCGGGCTCTATCAACTCGGTCATCAAAGGGTTGCGATCTATGACGGTTCTTGGAGCGAATGGGGCCTCGAAAAGGCTTTGCCGATCGCTATCGGAGCCGCCTTATAAACCAAGCATTTTTATCAAGATCAACTTTTGCGATAATATTCGTTTATTTACCCGAATGAGCGCGATCGTCCCATGAATGAGGGATGAAGGAATGGCGCTAACGACAAGGCCCCATCGATCAGAATCGCCACGGTGAACCACATCGTGCTTCGTGACGGACTGAACCCCCCCTTAATTGGGGAGCCTTGTTGTAACCCACTGGAATCAGGTACTGATGACCTCTGACAAAGCACTGAAAGAATTTATGGCCGTCAGCCAAGCCCGCGCTGAAGAGGCGCTGGATGATCGCCTTCCCGGCGAGGGCCGAATGCCTGAACGTCTCCATCAGGCGATGCGGTACTCGGCGCTGGGCGGTGGCAAACGGCTACGACCCTTATTGACCTATGCGACGGGCATCGCCCTCGGCGTTCCTCTTGAGAGGCTAGACGGACCCGCCTCAGCGGTCGAGATGATTCATGTGTATTCACTCATTCATGATGATCTACCGGCGATGGACGATGACTCCCTTCGCCGCGGCAAACCGACCTCTCATATTGCCTTTGATGAAGCGACCGCAATTCTTGCGGGTGACGGACTGCAGGCATTGGCTTTTCATGTCCTCGCCACAGACCCGACTATGAAGGCGTCAGCGGATCAGCGTATCGCCATGGTTGAATGCCTCGCGACAGCAAGTGGATCTTATGGCATGGTTGGCGGTCAGGCGATCGATCTTCATTCCGTCGGTAAGCAATTAGACCTTCCGGCGCTCGAAAACATGCACATCAGGAAGACCGGTGCACTGATCCGCGCCAGCGTGCGACTCGCGGCGATCGCCAAGGACGAAGGCGATCATTCCCTCAGAGAACCACTAGATCATTACGCGCAATGCATCGGCCTTTCCTTTCAGATCAAAGATGACATCTTGGATGAAGAAAGCGACACCCAAACGCTAGGTAAAACTCAAGGAAAGGATCGCGACAACAATAAGCCCAATTACCCAACCCTACTCGGGATGGCGGGTGCAAAGGAGAAAGCTCAGGATATGCATGAAGCGGCGATCGATAGTCTGAAGACATTGGGTCCTGAAGCTGATTTGCTGCGCCAACTGTCGCAGTTCATCATTGATCGCAAAAACTAAAGATAAGGCCATTGTGTCTTGCCGCCTCACCCCTTTTATTCTGGACCTTGGGCTTTGGAACCATCCGATGTCTTTCCATCAGCCCATCCTTTGCCGGCTCCTTAGCCGCCAATTCCGGAACTCACTCATGAGCGGCCGCTTCGGTTCGCTCCGTCAGGATTAATTGCCCCATGACTCAGTCCAATACCACCTCACTTTTGAACAGCATCACTGATCCCCGTGATTTACGTGCCTTATCCGAGGAACAGTTGCCCGTGGTGGCCGAGGAGCTCCGCGATTACCTGCTACATACGGTGAGTCAATCGGGTGGTCATCTCGCCGCAGGGCTTGGAACAGTCGAGCTGACCATTGCACTTCACTACGTTTTCAATACCCCGAATGACAAAATTGTCTGGGATGTTGGCCATCAAGCTTACCCCCATAAAATCCTGACCGGGCGCCGTGAACAAATGCCCACGATCCGAAAAAAGGATGGTCTATCGGCTTTTCCAAGCCGTGATGAGAGTGTTTATGACACGTTTGGTGTCGGTCATTCCAGCACCTCCATCAGTGCCGCACTCGGCATGGCCATCGCTGCTGGTTTAGAGAAGAAGGATATTCACGCCGTAGCCATTATTGGGGATGGTGGATTGACGGGAGGTATGGCTTTTGAGGCTCTGAATCACGCTGGCGCACTCGATGCTAACCTTCTGGTCATTCTCAATGATAATGAAATGTCCATTTCCCCGAATGTCGGGGCCATGAATAACTACCTTGCTAAGCTTTTATCCGGTCGTTTCTATTCAACCATCAGGCAAGGCAGCAAGGAGCTCTTGAAGGACCGCATGCCGACCGTTTGGGAACTGGCGCGGAGAGCCGAAGAACACGTCAAGGGCATGGTCGCCCCGGGGACGCTCTTTGAAGAGCTTGGCTTCAATTACATCGGCCCTATTGACGGCCATGACATGGATACCCTGGTCACCACCCTAAGAAACCTTCGCAATACCAACGGACCTCGTTTTTTGCATGTCGTCACGAGAAAGGGCAAGGGGTATCTTCCCGCCGAAAAAGACCCTGTGGCCTACCATGGCGTTGGGACCTTCGACCCCAGCAAAGACCACCTCCCCAAAGCGAAACCTACAACGCCCACATATACCGAAGTGTTCGGATCTTGGTTATGCGACATGGCGGAGAAAGATTCTCGGCTGTTGGGTGTGACCCCTGCGATGCGGGAGGGCTCCGGTCTCGTTGAGTTTGAACAACGATTCCCTGACCGCTACTACGATGTCGGCATTGCTGAGCAGCATGCCGTCACCCTTGCTGCGGGCCAAGCCTGCGAAGGGTTTAAGCCCGTTGTAGCCATTTATTCGACCTTTTTACAAAGGGCTTATGACCAGCTGATTCATGATGTCGTTTTACAAGGGTTACCCGTCCTTTTCGCGATTGACCGCGCAGGACTCGTTGGCCCTGATGGACCCACCCATGCAGGGAGCTTCGATTTCTCGTATCTAAGATGTCTGCCTAACATCTTGATTATGGCCCCTGCCGATGAGAACGAATGCCGTCAAATGCTTTATACGGGCTTCATGCACGATGGCCCTGCCGCAGTTCGCTACCCCCGCGGCAAAGGCCCAGGCGTTGCAGTGGACGATACCATGAGCCTGCTCCCGATCGGTAAAGCCGAGATCCGGCGGAAAGGACAATCCATCGCCATTTTGGCTTTTGGTTCGATGGTCACCCCCGCCCTTCAAGTCGGTGAGACGCTGAACGCGACGGTGGTCAACATGCGCTTTGTAAAGCCACTTGATGAAGCCTTAATTCTTGAAATGGCTAGAACCCATGACCTGGTGGTCACCGTCGAGGAGAATGCCCTTCCCGGGGGTGCCGGCAATGGCGTTAACGAAGTGCTCAATGCCGCTCTCCTGCACACACCACTCCTGACCATAGGGCTTCCAGATCGATTCATCGAACAAGGCACACGAGAAGAAGTCTTAAAGGATGCAGGTCTCGATGCCGAAGGCCTCCTTGCGGCGATTGAAGCCTTTAAGGCTCGTCTCAAGTCGCACCATTGAAGGATTAGATGAATGGACCGAATACGCGCCCACATTAGGGACATCCACGATTTCCCCATTGAAGGGATTGTTTTCAAGGACATCACGCCGGTCATGAAGGACCCAGAGGCGCTCAAAGTAGCTATTGATGGCCTTTGTCGACCCTTTCAGGGTGAAAACCTGACCGCCGTTGCAGGCATGGAAGCTCGCGGCTTTATTTTTGGATCGCTCGTGGCCTATCAGCTTGGGGTTGGATTTATCCCACTTAGAAAACCAGGCAAACTCCCCTACGACGTCAAATCCAAATCCTATGAGCTCGAATATGGCCGTGCAACCCTCGAGGTTCATGCCGATGCGGTCGAGCCGGGTCAGAGGATTCTGGTCATTGACGATCTCTTAGCGACCGGTGGTACCGCGCTGGCCAGTTGCGAGCTTCTTGAAGAGCTTGGCGCTAACATTGTGAGTTGCGCATTTATGATTGAACTCGAAGCGCTTGGCGGGCGTCAGAAACTCGGTGGCCGCCCCGTGCACTCGCTTCTTACCTACTAAGCCTGATTCATGGCCGGGCAGGACCTGATGCCTTCAGGCCCCCCCCAACATCGCGCTTATCGGATCTTGCAGCTGACGGATCTTCATCTGAGGGATCCTGCAGAAAGAACCCTCCTAGGTGTCGATACCGAAGAAAGCTTTCTTCAGACCCTTGCGTGTGCCCTGCACGATGGTGCCCCTCCGGATCTGCTCCTTTTAACCGGAGATCTGGCTGAAGATCCTTCACCTCACTGCTATCAGCGGCTTCAGGCCCAGCTTCAAAGACTCCCGTTCCCTAGCCTCTGTATTCCTGGAAACCATGATGACCCAAAAATCATGGCGCAGCACCTGATGAGCGATGAAAAAGGCATTGTCAGCCACTATCAATTGGGGCCTTGGAAGCTAGTCGGGATCAATTCAGCGAGGCCGGACCTTCCCTCAGGGTTGATCTGTCAGGATGAACTAACACGGCTTCGGCTCATCATCGACCAGGCCCAGGAGCCCTATGCGCTGATCGCCCTACACCACCATCCTGTTGAGTCTGGGAGCCCCTGGATGGACCGCATGCGGTTGATGAATTCGAAAGACTTACTGAACTTGGTCACGGAATCACCCAAGGTTCGTGGCTTGGTGTTTGGTCACATCCATCAGGAGATGGACCTTTTATGGGGAGCGATCAGATTGCTCGGGACCCCTTCAACCTGTGTCCAGTTCGCGCCAGGAGCTGACGTTTTCAAGCTTGATCAAAAACCGACAGGTTACCGATGGCTGATTCTCAACGATCAGGGGAACATCGACAGCATCGTCGTTCGGGCGATCGATCTTGACGATCAAATCTGTCTTACAGAACGACAAGAATCAGCGAATGGCTAAGACTTACTGCCCGCCAAAGCTTGCGTTTTGGGGGGAGATAAGGGGCGGGCTGGATCAAGGTGATTTTTGAGCTCGGTGAGTGCTCGCTCGTAAACATCCCGCTTGAAGTAGACAACGTCTTCAACCGGATGCCAGTAGTCCACCCACATCCAGCTATCGAATTCAGGTTTTACCGAGCAATCAAGCCGTATGGAGCTTTCGGGGGAAACCAATTTGAGCATGAACCACAGTTGCTTTTGACCGATGCACAAGGGATAAGATCGCTTTCGGATGTAGCGCTCGGGCAAATCGTAATGGAGCCAACCACTGGTTCTCGCAATCAGCTCGACATCTTCACTCTGTAATCCGACCTCTTCATAGAGCTCACGGTACATCGCTTCTTCAGGTTCTTCGTTGCGCTTGATTCCACCCTGAGGGAATTGCCAAGAGCGCATACCCACCCGACGCGCCCAAAATAAACGACGCTCATCGTTACATAGAACGATTCCAACATTGAGCCGATATCCGTCGCGGTCAATCATGGGTTGAACCAGGCCTCTAGGAAGTCCAGATGTATAATGTGAAGGCGCATACCCCCCGCTGCCCCTGTTCATTCTAAGATGACCCACTAGGATCACAGACGACAACGTAGAGCGCACTTCCCTTGTGACTCATGAATGTAAAGGAATCTCGTGACTCTGGCAATCTTTGACCTCGACAATACCCTTTTAGCGGGCGACAGTGATTATCTCTGGGGCTCCTTTCTGGTCCAACGTGGCTTTGTTGATCCAGTCGAATATGAGGCCGCGAACACGCGTTTTTTTGAGGATTACAAGGCAGGAAACCTCGATATCGATGCCTTTCTGAATTTTGCTTTAAGCCCGTTGTCGCAACACCCGATGGCAGAACTCTTGGCCTTGCGACAGGCGTTTCTGGATGATTTGATCCAGCCAATTTTGCTCCCTGCCGCTCATCAGCTCATCCATGCCCACCGAGCCCAAGGACATACCCTCATGATCATCACGGCAACCAATGCCTTCATTACAGCGCCGATTGCCGAGCTTTATGGGATTGATCATCTGATAGCGACGACCCCTGAAATCGTTGAAGATCAGTACACCGGTCGCTATGTGGGTGAACCCTGTTTTAGAGAGGGTAAAGTCAAAAGACTTCAGGTATGGCTCAATGATCACCAGGAAAGCTTGGAAAACAGTTGGTTTTATAGTGACTCTCACAATGACAGACCCCTCCTCGACCTCGTTCAAAACCCGGTGGCCGTTGATGCCGATCAAGCCCTAAAGAGGCATGCAGAAACAAAAGGTTGGCCGGTGATCTCGCTGCGCCTTAATCAGGCGCCCGCTGGCATATTGAGAGCGATCAATGAACCTTCACATCTTCCATCATGATCCAAAATCCCCCGTTTTTAGGGATCAAAATGGTACGATGAAAGTGGGATCATGATTCAAAAGTGCCCGGCCATCTGGAGTAAACCGACGATTACTCGAGTGGTTGGGCCAATAAAACCAGTCAAGTCTATTAGGAGGCCCTATGAGCGAGACGCTAGCCAACGTCTTTTCTAGAAAGAAAGCCAATCCAACCGAGAATACCCACAACGCGAGCCTCTATGAAAAGCTCGGAGGCGCTCCTGCGGTCAATGCCGCGGTGGACGTTTTTTATCGAAAATGTATGCGAGATGCCAGAATCAATTACTTCTTTTTTGGCGTCAATATCAGTGAACAGGCAGAAAAGCAGAAGGCCTTTTTGACCATGGCGTTTGGCGGCCCCCATCAGTACACCGGACGAGACATGAACCGGAGTCATGCCAAATTGGTGAAGATGGGCATGAAGGACAAGCACTTTGATATCGTGCTTGATCATCTCCGAGCTACCTTAAGCGAACTGGACGTTGGTGAACCCCTCATTATTGAAGTGATTAATATCGCCGAAAGTACCCGTGAGGATGTTATGGGGAGGAGCCATCGGGCCATTCCGCCAGCCGCGGGAACCTCAGGTCAGGCCATCGGCTCAAGTGGTCCTTTAGGGGCATCAAGGCCGGCTCCAAGTCCAATTGATCAGAACAGCCCCGTTTCGAGGCTCATCCAGGGAAGGAGTTCGGCCACCCTCAATGCCGACACCCCCCTCTATGAAGCCGCTGAAATTCTCACCCGTAGCCAACTTCATGAGCTTCCAGTCATCGACGACAACAACCAGTTCGTTGGGATGGTCAGCGCGAATGAGCTGTTACGCTATTTCTTGAGGACATAAGGACAGGGCATCACTTAGGTTGATGGCGCTTTCCTGATCCAATAAATCAGGATTCCAGCATCATCAACGACCTTTAGTAGGGGGTGGCCGGCCTGTTCGCAGAAAACGCCAAAATCAAGGCGTGAGGCGGGGTCGGTCGCCATGACTCGGATAACGCCTCCAGATTCCAAACCCGATAAGGCTTTTTTGAGGCGTAGCAAGGGCAGAGGGCACATCAAACCGGTCGTATCCAGCTCCAAGTCTGGGCTCTGAATTGAAATTTCATTCATTCCAGTGCTTCGAGCCGATCGACCTTCTGATAGCCCCGGGGAAGATGAGTGCCCCGGCGTGCCCTAGCCCCTTCATAAGACTTCAAATCTTCAAGGGTCAATGTCATGGTCCTTTTTCCTGCAACAAGTCTCAGGGGGATCCCGGGACCCAAGGCGACCATCGCCAGCATTCGGTCCGTTCCATTAATGAGATCACTCGTGGCGATCTGAATCAACTTATTGCCTTTACCCTTATTAAGCTGAGGAATATCGGCAACCTTAAACACCAGGAGCCTTCCTTGAAGAGTCACTACCGCGAGGCGGTCTTGCTCAACGGAACCGATGTGCACTGGTTTCAGCACTTCTGAAGACGGCGGCAGGTTTAATAAGGCCTTGCCGCCGCGATTTTTTGAATACAGCTCGCGGAGCGGCGTCACGAAACCATAACCAGCGGAACTTGCTATCAGATAAACATCGTCCTCTTGACCCGCGACCACCGTCATAAAAGTCGAGCCAGCCGGCGGATTCAAGCGCCCCGTTAAAGGCTCACCCTGGCTTCTTGCAGAAGGCAGTTCGTGGGCAGGGACGGCATAGCTCCGCCCGGTGGAATCAAGAAAATAGGCCGCCTGATTACTACGACCAGCCGCCGAGGCAAGGAAGCTATCGCCTGATCGGTAGGTCAGGCCAAAAGGATCCATATCGTGCCCTTTTGCAGCCCTTACCCAGCCTTTCTCAGAGAGTATGATCGTGACAGGGTCACTGCCAATGACGGCGGTAACATCAAGAACCTGGGCCGCCTGACGAGACACAATGGGCGATTTTCGAGCATCACCGAATCGCTCGGCGTCTTCCCGAAGCTCATCCTTGATTAGATTTCGAAGCTTCGAAGGAGAGGCTAGAAGGCTCTGAAGGTGATCCCTTTCATCCTTCAATGCTTGTTGTTCACCCCGTATCTTGATTTCTTCAAGCTTCGCAAGATGCCTTAATTTAAGATCAAGGATCGCCTCAGCCTGAAGGTCACTCAACTCAAAACGTGTCATCAACTCAGCCTTAGGATCGTCCTCATGACGAATGATCCTGATAACCTCGTCAATATTCAAAAAGGCGATTAAGAGTCCATCTAAGATATGTAAACGGGCGAGTACCTTATCTAGACGATAATTCAATCGGCGTCGAACTGTATCAGTCCTGAATGAAAGCCACTCGGTCAGGATATCCTTCAGGTTTTTGACCTGAGGCTTTCCCGAAAGGCCAATCATGTTGAAGTTGACCCGATAGCTTTTTTCAAGATCCGTTGTCGCAAAGAGATGGGACATCAGCTGATCGGCATCACAGCGTCGTCCTTTCGGCATAATGACGAGCCGACACGGATTCTCATGATCCGACTCGTCCCTCAGGTCTTCAACCAAAGGAAGCTTCTTGGCGAGCATCTGCGCAGCGATATTTTGCAAGATGGTGTCACCTGAGACCTGATGAGGGAGTGCCGTGATGACAATATTGCCCTCTTCGACCTCCCAACGAGCCCTAAGGCGCACCGATCCATGCCCCGTAGAGTACATCTTGAGAAGATCATCTCGGGCAGTAATGATTTCAGCTTCTGTCGTGTAGTCAGGTCCCTTAATGGTCTCAAGGAGAGCTTCTATCGGGAGGCCTGGGGTATCGAGAAGCTGAATACATCCCTCTACCACCTCCCTGAGGTTATGCGGTGGGATGTCGGTGGACATCCCAACAGCAATCCCTGTAGACCCATTTAATAGCACATTGGGCAGCCGGGCCGGCATCAGGCGTGGTTCGTCTTTCGTGCCATCATAATTGGCTACCCACTCAACCGTACCCTGCCCTAACTCCGAGAGGAGGGTCTGGGCATAAGCCGTAAGACGGGATTCGGTATAACGCATTGCGGCGAATGATTTAGGATCATCCGGAGACCCCCAGTTGCCTTGACCATCGACCAAAGGGTAGCGGTAAGAAAAAGGCTGGGCCATCAACACCATGGCCTCATAGCAGGCTTGATCACCATGAGGGTGATACATTCCAAGCACATCACCCACGGTTCTTGCTGATTTTTTATACTTGGCCGTCGGGCCTAGGCCCAGTTCGGACATCGCAAAGACAATCCGGCGTTGGACGGGTTTTAGGCCATCAGCAAGATGCGGGAGCGCACGATCCAGAATGACGTACATCGAATAATCGAGGTACGCCTTTTCAGTAAAGTCCTTCAGGGGGATCTGTTCGTGGGTTATTGCATTCACGGCAATCGATAAGAGGCTGGCAGGTAAACGGTCAGGCATTGTAACGATTTCCCTGGGGATCGTCCCGATTCGATCCTCAAGGGGAAGCTCCCTAATCGATTCACTCTGCTTTATCCTTTGATCCTTTTCTTCACCAGCAGGTCACAGATGCCCTCTGCCATTCTCGCCATTGACCAAGGAACCACCAGCACCCGCTGCATCCTTTTCGATCACAAGGGCCAGATCATGGCCGCCGCACAAGAGGAACATCGACAGATCTATCCCAAACCAGGCTGGGTAGAACACGATGCGATAGAAATTTGGGAGACCACCCAACGACTCCAGAGCGATGTTCTTAGAAAAAGCGGCCTATCACCCGTCGACATTGCCGCCATTGGCATCACCAACCAGCGGGAAACAACGGTCATCTGGGATCGGATCACCGGGAAGCCAATTTCTCATGCCATCGTCTGGCAAGACATGCGCACGGCCGAGCTTTGTGAAGAACTTCAGGCTGGGAAAGGCAAAAACCGTTTTCAGCATCAAACCGGTCTTCCCATTACCACGTATTTCTCGGCCCCCAAGATTCAATGGCTGCTAGACCATATTCCTGAGGCAAGAGCACGCGCTGAAAAGGGTGAACTTCTATTTGGGACCATCGATAGTTGGCTGATTTGGAATCTCACCGGGGGCGTCCATGTAACCGATCCAACGAACGCTTCACGAACGCTGCTGATGAACCTTCAAACGCTCGATTGGGATGAAGATTTACTCCGCATCATGAGAATTCCAAGGTCTCTCCTGCCTGCCATCCGTTCATCATCTGAAGTTTATGGCCACGCCAAAGGCGTCTTGGAAGGGGTCCCTGTCGCTGGGGATCTTGGCGACCAGCAGGCGGCTCTTTTTGGTCAGACGGGTTTTGACCTCGGTGATGCTAAAAACACCTATGGAACCGGATGCTTCCTGCTGCTCAATACGGGGACTGAGATTCAAACCTCAAGCCATGGACTTTTGACAACCGTCGCTTACCAGCTTGGAACAGAGGCTCCAGTTTATGCCCTCGAGGGTTCCGTCGCGGTCACCGGCGCCCTCATCCAATGGTTAAGAGATAATCTCGGCCTCATTGAGACCGTTGCAGAGATCGAACCTTTGGCCTTGAGTGTGGAGGATAACGGCGGGGTTTACATCGTACCGGCCTTCTCAGGGCTTTTTGCGCCCCACTGGCGTTCGGATGCCCGGGGCGCCATCGTCGGCCTGACCCGGTATGCCCACAAGGGGCACTTTGCTCGTGCCGCCCTTGAAGCCACGGCCTTTCAAACGCGCGAAATTCTGGATGCGATGACTGTCGATATCGGCCATCCCTTGTCGCAGCTCAAAGTCGATGGGGGAATGGTCATTAACCAGACGCTCATGCAGTTTCAGGCCGACGTATTGGGCGTGACGGTCATTAAACCAAAGGTGAGTGAAACAACCGCACTGGGCGCTGCGTTTTCAGCGGGCCTTGCGGTGGGCTTTTGGAAGGATCTCGACGAACTCAGGAGGCTTTGGGCGGTGGATCGGATCTATGATCCTAAGATGGATCGTCTGACTGCCCAGAAGCTCTATGGGACTTGGCAAAAAGCCGTTGAACGGACCTTCAATTGGGCAGAATGATCAGCTTGAAGCGGATCCCTTAACGCACGATGCCAAGGATAACCACCCCGAGCCCAACTAAGAGGAGTCCAGACCATTGCTCCCATGAGGGGCGCTCACCGAGAAAAATCACCGCAAAAACGGCGACAAATAAGACACTTAATTTATCGATGGGCGCGACTTTCGATGCTTCCCCCATCTGAAGTGCTCTGAAATAACACAACCAGGACAGTCCGGCGGCGACCCCTGAAAGGATTAAGAACCAGAGACTTTTGCTGGATAGAGACAGAGGATTCACCCACTTTCCCTTGACGATCACAATGCCTGCGAGAAACGTCAGAATGACCAAGGTTCTGATGAGCGTTGCATAATCAGAGTCAATGCCATCAAGACCGACCTTTGCAAAAATGGCTGTCAGCGCAGCAAAGACTGCTGAGAGTAAGGCAAAGGCAAACCAGTCGTAGGTCATCAGCATGCGTTCATCGTCTCCGGTCCGGTCAGCTGCCTATTGGCCTTAAAGAGGCTCATTGGGATATGAATCGTCTTCGGAGTTGGAGCGGGTGATGGGAATCGAACCCACGCTATCTGCTTGGGAAGCAGAAGTTCTACCATTGAACTACACCCGCAGCGTTTGAGGTCCTCATGACGTGAGGAACTTAATCTATTATCCCCAAACCGAAAGCGCTGTCAAAGATACGCGCTCACTCGGAGCCTTTTGAGGGATAATGGGGTGCTTAGATCCCTCCTCACAGAGTTTCAGTATGAAGGAGAATGGCCCAGTGAAAACAGCTTCAAATGTTCTTCTAGGACTCGGGATGGTCCTCATCACCGCTTATCTGATTATCGGCATCAGAGCGGGCGCTGACTTTGTTCATTCGCCTTTCGTCATGTTACCCGGAGGCTTACTCTGCGCGGCTGGGGGGATTGTCGGCCGCTGGATTCTCCCTCGACTCTGAGGGAGGCCACAGGCTATTGTTTAAAGAGTGCGCGGTACCGATGACGCGGTGTGGCTTTTACCAGGGCCATAAAGTGATCCTGGAATTGGCCGCGGAGAATGTCTTCTTTTTTGACGCTCCATGCATTGATCGCCTTCAGCACTTCCTGGGCCTCAATCGGCATGGGTTGATCGGGATCACTCGACAGGGTGGCAAGGCGTTGTCGAAGTACCTGGCCGTCCTGATACTGGCCGAGGTAATCCTGAAAACCCTTTAGACCTTTGATGAATGAACTGACTTTTTTTGACGAAAAGTAAGATCCGAATCCAGCCATCAAATAACGAAGCTTTTTTGCTTTTTTTCTCAGATCATGAAGTCCTTCAGGCGGTGTATCCTCATGAATGGCAAGCCCTGCTGCCATGAATCGCTGATGAGACTTCAAGATCAATGTCCCGGCAACGATCAGGATATCTTTTCGAGCCCATCTCAACTTTGCCTCTGATGAGGAATCATCACGAAGAAATTGGCCCCAATGGCGAAGAAAATATTTCATCGGGGCCGAGCGAAGCGCCTCTTCAAGCGATTGCCGAGTCTTATCCGCCTCTATCTGAAGGGCTTCGACGAACCATCTCGTCCCGCCAGCGGCTTTGATCACAGGTTCGTCATCTAACTGCTGAAGGGTGGCCAGTGTGACATCGAGATCCCTAGCGGCAGACGTCATTCGGGCAAACGTGGCCCACCATTGAAGCTGAGGTTGGATCTTGTGCCGACCGAAGACTCGACGCATCTCACGCAAGATAGAGCGGGTCGCGCGCACCCCGACTCTAAGATCATGAAGCGCCTCCACGCGGTCATAAGGATGGATTAGAAATCGTCTTCGGGCCTCCCGAACAGATCGGTATTGATCCAAGAGGACCGCCTTGACAGCCTGATCAGCGCGATGTTTTTTCAGCGGAGAACTCCAAAAGCGAAAACAACTAAAACCAAGCGAGATCGCTGCCCTATCATCTCATTGATCTCTCCTCTTTCGTTGGGTGATGACCTTTTCTAGCCACAATTCACGAAAAGCCGCATCCACCCCTTCATGAAA
>RFVA01000131.1 GCA_009922685.1 Gammaproteobacteria bacterium
GGATAGCGCTATGACCGGTAATAAAAGATTCCCTCAAAAACCCCCGAGGGCCCGAGATCGTTTATCTCAAAACCACCTTCCCGTCCTTCTCTCGATCGCCCTGAGTATGGTTTTTGGAACCATGACTCAGGCCGTTCAAGCCGCAAGCCCTCCCGCAGGGGCCGAATGGACCACCCATGGCGGCACCCTTGAAGGTAACCGATTCAGCGGGCTTACCGAGATTACCCCTCAAAATGCCAAGACCTTGAAGGAAGAGTTCACCTTCACCACTGGCGTCAAGGGAAGCCACATGGGAGCGCCCCTGGTGGTCGGCAGCACCCTCTATGTCGTGACGCCTTATCCCAATAAGGTCCTGGCCTATGACCTTAGCTCTGGGAAGACCTTATGGACCTATGCCCCATCCACCAATCAATTTGCCAAGGGCGTTAACTGCTGCGACACCCCTAACCGAGGCCTCTCCTACGCCGCTGGAAAGATCGTCGTTAATCTCCTTGATGACACCACGGCTGCCATCGATGCCAAAACCGGCAGTCAAATCTGGCGTACGACCCTCGCAGACCCTCATACCGGAGTCACTACCGACGGTGCCCCCCTCATCGTTGCCCGAAAGGACACGGCTAAATATGGCGCCGGCTACAATGTCTTTGTCGGCAATTCTGGTGGGGAAATGGGTGTTCGCGGCTGGGTTCAGTCTTTGGATCTTGCCACGGGCAAACTGCTCTGGCGCGCTTATTCGACAGGGCCCGATGCCGACGTCTTGATTACGGCTAACACCAAGCCCTACTTCGCTAAGGACCAAGGAAAAGACCTCGGTGTCACCAGCTGGGGGGATTCATCCAACACCAAGTGGCAGCAAGGCGGTGGCGCCGTCTGGGCTTTTTTCACCTATGATCCCGAGCTTGATCTCCTTTTTTATGGCACCAGTAACCCCGGCGTTTGGAACGCTGACTTACGGCCAGGAGATAACAAATGGGGCGCCTCTATCTTTGCTCGCAAGGCCTCAACGGGTGAAGCGGCCTGGGTTTATCAAGTCAGTCCTCATGACAGCTGGGATTTTGATGCCATCGCTGAAAGCGTCCCGGTTAATCAAACCGTCACTGACAGCAACGGCAAAAGCCATAGCCAACTCTTAGTCCATTTCAACAAGAATGGTTTTGCTTACACCTTTGATCGCGCCACCGGCCAGCTGATCTCAGCACCCGCATTTGGCTACCAAAATTGGGCTCCAGGTGGAATCGATCTCGCCACGGGGATTCCGAGGATAGATCCTAACAAACTGACCGGAACCGGCAAGAAGACCATGAACATCTGCCCCTCGGCGCTGGGCGCACATGGCTGGGAACCTTCCTCCTACTCACCCCAGCAAAATTTGTTCTACGTCCCTATCTTCAATCTCTGCATGAATATGGCCATGCTCAAGGCTGAGTTTATTGCCGGCGCGCCTTACATGGGACAGGACTTGCAAATTACGGGAGGCCAACCTCCTTATAACTCCAGTGAGCTGATTGCTTGGGATCCCGTCACAGGCTCCAAAAAGTGGGGGATCCCTGAAAAAGCGGCGATCTACGGCGGTGTTCTCTCTACCGCTGGCGACGTTGTCTTCTATTCGAGTATGGATAACAGCTTCAAAGCGGTGAATGCGAAGGACGGCAGTGCAACCGGTTTCAATGCAACGCTTGAATGCAGCTCTGTTGGGAGCCCCATCAGCTTCAATGGACCAGATGGGCATCAGCGAATTGCCGTCTTTAGTGGGGTAGGCTGGTTAGCCGGTGGCTTCTCTGCAAGTGGTAAGCCATGCGCATCAACTGGCGGTGGCACCGTGCACGTCTACAAACTCCCCTAGGCGGCATTGTAGAGAACCCATTTACCAGAGGTGCACCCCATGACCCGTTTCTCTTGGTACCCTCAAAGGTTGGTAGGCACAGTCATTGGCGTATGTCTTCTCCAGGTCGGCCCTGCGATGGGTCAGGAGGAGCTTCGGGTCTGTGCCGACCCCAACAACCTGCCATTTTCCAATGAGAAACTGGAGGGGTATGAGAACAAAATTGCTGCCGTAGTAGCGAAGGATCTTGGATATCGTCTCAGCTATTTCTGGCTGAAACAGCGTCAAGGATTTTTTCGTCAGACGCTCGGAGCTCATCGATGCGACCTTGTGATGGGGGTCCCTTCTGGTTTTGAACGGGTTCTTACCACGAAGCCTTACTATCGTTCAGGGTATGTCATCGTGCGACCCACCCAGCGGGCTTTGTCGTTCGCGTCCTACGACGATCCACGCCTGAAGGATCTCAAGATAGGCATCCATGTAACCGGCAAGGATGGATCTAATTCACCACCGGCACATGCCCTTGGAAAACACGGCCTAGAGAAGAATATGGTCGGTTACTCCATGTGGGGCGAGGCTTCTGAAAAGAATCCTCAGGGTAAGGTCGTCGACGCGGTCAGCCAAGGGGTGATCGATCTAGCGATTGTATGGGGGCCTTTTGGAGGTTACTTCGCTAAACCCTACGGCAAAGCGCTGACGGTAGAACTCGCACCGACGGATCCACTCCTCGAAGATATGCCCTTTGCCTACGACATCTCGATGGGGGTTCGAAAGGAAGACACCGCACTGGCCGAGAAGCTCAATAACAGCCTTCAACGGCGCCAGGGGGAGATTGCTCGCATTCTGGGAGAATATCGCGTCCCCCTGATTCCCCTCCCCTCTCACTGACAAGAAGCTATCCAAATCAACACTGACAGAGGTTCATCGATCATGAAACAAACGATCTTTTATTTCCGAGTCTTCATTGCCGTCATGACATTACCTTGGTGGTGCAGCGCTTATGCAGAGGATGGAGGTCCTTCCCTTTCGCCCTCAAGTCAGAGTGTCATTGGGACTGTCAACACAGCCCTTAAATCAACAGCCGCCTACACCGCCAGCAGTTTTTCAGGGACGGTGACGTATGTGATTAACCCTGCATTACCCCTGGGCTTAAGTTTTAGCTCCACGACCGGTGTCATTAGTGGGACCCCGACGGCCTTATCCAGCACCGTCAGTTACACCGTAACCGCCACCGACACTAAGAAAGGGACCGCCTCCGCTAAAATCAATCTTAGTGTCGGGTCAGGTTCAGGTTCAGGCTCAAGCTCAGCACCCAACTGCATGCCGGCAACACTCGATGCGGTGGGGGAAGGCCGCAGGGCCTATCTCAGACTCAACTGCTATGGCTGCCACGGGATGAGCGGGGCGAGCTTGCCGGGAGTTTCGTAGCCCGTGTAGGCGCGGTTCACCAAGCCCGCGCTGTGGACGTGTAGGCTGACCGAGGGAGGATGCTTGAAGAAAGCGCGGACACTGTGAATCCCCCCCAGAATTTGCAACTCATAGCTCCTGCCTGCGAGAAAATCGGCGACCGCCGCCCCCGTGGGGCTCGTCACCACCGCCACGCGTTGCGGAAACCGGGGGATCGGCCGCTTCCGTTCTGGGGCGAAGAGGCCCTCCCGCTCGAGCGCCGCGTGCAGCTGCCGCAGCCGTGCCTCCAGGGCGCCCGTGCCGACGGCATGCAACCGGTCGATCGTGAGCTGGTAGGTGCCGCGCGGCGGATAGACCTCGATCCGCCCGTGGCAGACGACCTGAAGCCCGTCGGAGGGCTCGATCGCCAGCGACTGCCGCGTGCCCCGCCAGATGACGGCCCGCAGGAGCGAATCCTCGTCCTTCAGCGAGAGATAGACGTGGCCCGACGACGCGCGGACCAGGTTGGAGATTTCACCGGTCAACCAGACGTCGGCGAACCGCGACTCCACGTGCTCCTTGACGCGCGACGTAAACTCCGTGACGCTCAAGGCATCCTGTGGCGGATCGTGTCGCTCGTCCGGCAGAACGTCGCGCAGGG
>RFVA01000132.1 GCA_009922685.1 Gammaproteobacteria bacterium
ACTACCTCTCCCAGTCCAGACAGTACCATCAGGACTTGAACCGATAGTATTATTACCGCTACCAACAGCAAGATAATAATTATTAGCAAAAATGACTTTATTAACTGTTGTGTTAAATATTGAACTACCTCTTCCAGTCCACGTAATAGCATCGGTACTTGATGCGAGAGTGTTTATTAAATAATCAAGTTCACCACCAATTACCCAATTACTGTTCGAAGAACTGTAGGCAATGGTTTTTGCTATTCTTAGTATATCTGTAGTACTACTTGCAGTCCAATTATTACCGTTATCAGATGAATATGATACATTGTAACCATATCCACAAACAACTAATTTAGAATCGCCATATGTGATATCATAAATTTGGTATGGTAAATTAATATATAAATCTTGAGATGAGAAACTATACCTACTTTGAAGCATTTTATAAATATAAGTTCTCTCGTAAGCGTTTAATCTCTTATTAATCAAAATTAAATCGGCAATTTGCCCATTTGAATTGATGTTATTGATAAATAATTTACCTGTAAATGACTGCGTGTAATTTGGTGTAATGCTTAATCCTGGAAAACCATTGAGATAAAGTTTATCACCTGAAGCAATTTCAACCAAGTTCCATTTATTTTTGAATCCATATTTGAGTAAATAATCAGAGTAACACCCACCCAAATCATTTGCTCTCAAACCACTGAAAGCATTACTACTATTAGTGGAATATCCATACATATGCATTCCCTCATTACCGGGCGCCAAATGAAAACCAAAACCTGATGCGAATGAATTTGGAGATGATATAGTATTAGAATCATCAGGATTAAAATTTTTCTTGAAAGATGTACATAAATGAATACTTGGCGCTCCCTGATTTAAAACAGGATAATCACCTGCATTATAAAGATAAAATAAATGAAACTCATTCATATTTGTTATAGTAATTGGATCAACTACCATAACTGAATTTGTGTCAAATCTTGCAATTCTATATCCGTTTAATGCAGAATCTGTACTAGATGTCGCTGATGTATATCCTGAAAGTGCCGATGCTGAAGAAGAACCAACAACACTACTCCAAGTTGTTATTAGATCGCCGTTGCCAATATTAGTTAATGTTCTGGTACTTAACCAGACTAAACATGAACTACTTAAATTATCTTGAATATAGGTATCAGCATCTGGATAGTCTGTCAATCCATACTTTGTATAGGTAGTAGCATCCAGATCGGTAGATTGATAAATACTACCAGCGGTATCTAAAATAAAAGTATCTTCTGTTGCCTTATATAATGAGTTAATTTTGTTATCCGCAGTTGTATAAGATTTCGTTGCTCCTGTAAATGAACTTGTAATAATCTGCTGGTCTCTATAAATAGCGCCATAATTGGAATTATTAGCCGTATAATAACTTTCCAGTAATGTTAAATCTGTCGTTGTATTAGAAACTTCAGGAATGAATCTTGCGGGTTGTATAACACCATTGTCAATATTATGACTCTTCAATGACAGAAGACTATTAGAAAAAGAACTATAAGGTGCAGTACCAGTATTTTGGTATCCTAACACAATTTGTGGTGGTGAATTTAAACTACTAGGGTTAGCATACATTGAATAAATTGATGTTTTGGCAATATCTATAACGACATCCGGGAAATATATCGAACCGGTTGTTGAGATAGAATTGAAAGAAATCACACCATTATTAATTTGTGTGGATGTAGTTGTATACCCAGTTGCATTATTTTTCACAAATTTCATGGAATTGGAGACATAACCTGTAGGTCCTATTCTTGGCATAAAATTGGAAAGTGTATCACCATCGCTGAATCCGGTCATTGCTGATGTATCAAGCCATAAAGATAAATCAGGAATTGCTGAGATATAATTGACGGTGCCTGTGTTATTACCTGCTCTGAAATCTCCTAAATAAATAGTTCCTGTATTATCATAAGCAGGTCCCGTAGATCCGGTATTTGTTGCTGAACCAGGGAGTCCAGTAGGACCCGTATATCCTGTAAATCCTGTATATCCTGTGGCCCCTGTATTAGTTGCTGAACCTGGTAATCCTGTAGGACCCGTATATCCGGTAAAGCCCGTATATCCTGTTCGACCCGTAAATCCGGTTGGACCTGTATATCCTGTTGGTCCCGTATATCCGGATGGTCCAGTCCATCCCGTATACCCCGTATAACCACTATAACCCGTATATCCACTATAACCTGTGTACCCACTATATCCCGTGAATCCTGTCACCCCCGTATATCCAGTCCATCCCGTATACCCCGTATAGCCCGTGAATCCTGTCACCCCCGTGTATCCAGTCCATCCTGTATACCCCGTATACCCACTATAGCCTGTGTATCCAGAATAACCCGTATACCCTGAATAACCCGTAAAACCCGTAAATCCGGTAAATCCTGTGTATCCGGAATATCCTGTATAGCCTGTATAGCCAGAATATCCACTATATCCAGTAAATCCCGTATATCCACTATAACCTGTATAGCCTGTAAAACCAGTCCAACCGGTAAATCCCGTATATCCAGTATACCCGCTATACCCTGTAAAGCCGGTATATCCACTATATCCAGTGAATCCGGTGTACCCTGTGTATCCAGAATAGCCTGTATATCCTGTGAAACCCGAATATCCCGTATATCCACTATAACCCGTATATCCACTATAACCCGTATACCCACTATAGCCTGTAAAACCGGTATAACCACTATAACCTGTGAATCCAGTCCATCCCGTATATCCTGTGAAGCCTGTGTACCCACTATATCCTGTATATCCAGAATAGCCTGTGAAACCAGTCCAACCCGTATATCCTGTATATCCACTATAACCTGTGTAGCCAGAATATCCAGAATAACCTGTAAAACCCGTATAACCACTATAGCCTGTGAACCCGGTCCAACCAGTATATCCCGTATATCCACTATAACCTGTGTATCCCGAATACCCAGAATAGCCTGTGTATCCAGAATAGCCAGTATACCCTGAATAACCCGTAAATCCAGTAAATCCGGTAAATCCTGTCCATCCTGTGTATCCTGTGTAGCCTGTATATCCAGAATATCCACTATATCCTGTATATCCAGAATAGCCTGTGAAACCAGTCCAACCCGTATATCCTGTAAAGCCTGTGTACCCACTATAACCCGTATACCCTGTGTACCCACTATAACCCGTAAAACCACTATAGCCTGTGAATCCTGTCACCCCCGTATATCCAGTCCAACCCGTATATCCTGTAAAGCCTGTGTACCCACTATAACCCGTATATCCACTATAGCCTGTGAATCCGGTCCATCCCGTATATCCCGTATACCCACTATAACCTGTGTAGCCAGAATATCCAGAATACCCTGTGAATCCGGTCCATCCCGTATATCCCGTATACCCACTATAACCTGTGTAGCCACTATATCCTGTAAAACCACTATAACCCGTGAATCCTGTCACCCCCGTGTATCCAGTCCATCCCGTATATCCTGTAAATCCTGTGTACCCACTATAACCCGTATATCCAGAATACCCTGTGAATCCAGTCCATCCTGTAAAACCTGTAGTTCCAGTCCATCCCGTATACCCTGTATACCCAGAATAACCTGTGTAGCCAGAATATCCACTATAACCTGTGAAACCTGTCCATCCAGTAAATCCGGTAGGTCCAGTCCATCCCGTATACCCTGTATACCCTGTGTAGCCAGAATATCCAGAATAGCCTGTGAAACCAGTCCA
>RFVA01000133.1 GCA_009922685.1 Gammaproteobacteria bacterium
GGATTCATTCCATGCCGTAGTGACTCTATCGCGTGTTGACGGCAGTGGGGGACGTCCCCGCTCAGTGCGTCATACATGGCGGCATGAAAAAGATGTCGGGCATAGACCTTGGGGCAATGGGTTAGCCAATCTTCTGAATAGCGGCGGAGAAGCTCGCGATAGCCTTTGGCGAGACCCGCTGAACGCTCAATGGTGACCCTCGCGCTGGTGAGGTTTTGCCCATGATTCATGTGATAGATGAGGGCAGGTTGGTGGATGTATAGGAATTTGTAGTGCCTCGCGATCTCGTACCAGCGAAGCCCCTCCAGTCCATTCCCTCCGGTCCAAAAGGGAGCAGTCTCCAGCGCTTTTCGACGAAAGATCCTCAGCGCCTCGCCTTGTGCTTTACAGCCACAGAGGAGGTCTTCATAGCCTAAAATCATGCGATCCTCAGCAAACTGTGAATGCCCCCCACCTCCCTTTGGTGTGCGAACGGCAAAGGCGGCGACGCCGATGTCTTCTGGCGCGTCTGAGAGGGTCCTCACCATGAGAGAGAGTGTTTCAGGGGTGGCTAGTTCGTCATCACTGTCGAGGAAGAGGACGAGATCCGCGCTAACCTCAAGTTCCCCCCTTGCTCTCGCGACATTGCAGCCCTGATGGTTCTGACGGATGTAATGGATGCGTTCATCTTTTAGTTGGCTAAAGAATTGATCGGTGTGATCCATGGAACCATCGTCGACGACAATCCATTGAAATCGGCTTTCACTCTGACATTCAAGGGATGCCCAGGCTCTAGGAAGGAGATGGGCGCGATTGAAGGTGGGGGTGATAATGCTGACGACGGCACTCATCGGGCACTGACCTCAAGGCTTTCGGAGGGATTCATCAAAGGCTCGGTTTCAGGATGTCATTTTGAATGAGAAAGGCCAGAACGCGCTCAACCGACGCCTCGAGGGATTCCGCCCCCGTGTTGATGGTAAGGTCTGGATGCAGGGGTTCTTCGTAAGGTGATGAGATTCCGGTGAACTCCTTGATCTCCCCCAGTCGGGCCTTTTGATAAAGTCCTTTGACATCCCGTTGCTCGCAAATTTCAATGCTGGCTTGGCAATAGATTTCAAAAAAATCGCCGGCTTGAAAAAGTTTTCGAGCCTGGTCTCGATCGATCCTCAGGGGTGATATGAAAGCAGTCAAAACGATGTTGCCCGCATCAACAAAGAGCTTGGCCGTTTCGCTGATCCGCCGGATATTTTCAGAGCGGTCCTCAAGACTAAAACTGAGATCTGAACAGAGTCCATGGCGGACATTATCGCCATCAAGGACATAGGTATGCCCCCCGCGTTGATGAAGCGATTCTTCGACCGCGTGGGCGAGGGTTGATTTTCCAGCCCCTGATAATCCTGTGAACCAAAGCACCGCCGATCGATGCCCAAAGAGCAAAGCTCTTCGATGCCGAGTGACGGTGGCGGCATGGCGGATCAGATGGAGATTCTTGGTGCTCATGAGGTCCTTTTGGCGACAGAGTCTAAGGTATCGGATCCTTTGAACCAGTGAGAAAGATCCCGATCGAGAAGGCCAGAGAGCCGCTTGATATCGTCTCTGAAGTGATTTTCAAGGACCTCTCTCATCGCGGGACTTAAGGGGTCTCGGTCCCGATAGGTCACATTTTTTTTCTCAAGCCCTCCAAGGAGCCCGAAGCTTTTCCGGATGCCGAGCGTTTCCTTTAAAAGAACCATCGTTTGCATAAGGGTGTGGGCGAGCTTCGATTTACGTTCTTTCGCTGGATTTCTAAGCGGGAAGGTCTCGCGGCCATCATCAGGAAGACCTAAAAAGGAGAGGACCTGAAGATAATGTTGGCGCGGATTGTCTTTGACGTCATCCAGTAAGAGCGTGTGGACCTTGCTCCTTTGTACCGTGCCCAAGAGTCTTTCAAGCTGCTCACCAATCAGGCAGGCGCTCCCATAATCAAGATGTCTTGGGTTTCGGCACCAGGTCGATGTCATTTTGCCTTCTGCTCGGTCAGCATTCAGCGACCAAGCCTTCTCGAAATCAAGGATGTGCTCGTAGCCTAAAAAGACTTTTTGCTCGTGAAGTGAATAAGCCATTTCGATGGGGTTTCGAAGACACACGATGTAACGAGCATCGCCGCGATAGGCCTCGATGTTGTGAGCCGCCTCCTTGGAGTAAAGGTACCAAGTAGAGGCCTCGCCAATGGCGAGATGATCTTCTGTGGCCCCTTGAAATAAGGCTTCATAGGCTGCAAGGTCGGGGTAGCTTCGGTGGTCATCAGAATTGAAATGATGGGGCTCCTTTTCCGGTGAAAAGTACACGTTGGGATGGGCGGAGAGCCAAAAAGCCAGGGACGTGGTTCCGGCCTTAGGGGCGCCAACAATAAAGAAATTGGGTTTTGGCATAGCTTGAAAAATCCGTTGAAGTCAAAGCTAGGTTTTGGGTGGCTATTGGCTGCGGTTGGCTGATCGCTCTGATGTTCGCTTGAATCGCGCCAGCGCCCTTTTGAAAAGGTCGCGGGCCAGTCGGCTATCGTCCCTTCTAAGGAGGATTGGCCAGGCACTAAGAATAAGAAAAGCCGCACTATAAGGGGCCATCATCCAGTAGGCGAGGTTCAATTGCCTTAAAGGATACAGGACGAACAAGGCTAAAAGGGCGGCGAAGGTCATCAGAATGAGCCATTGAAGGTGACGTTTGAACTGGACTTTAATCCCAAGTCTTGCGAGCGAAGAGAGCGAGGCGAGGAGCATGCCCCATTGACTCAGAGAGGTCGCAAGGGCAACTCCTCTGGCACCCCATTCAAAGACGAACATGAAGATAAAGCCAAAAATAACATTTAGAAACAGGCCAAAGAGGATGCGTTTAGCCACGAGCTTGAGGCGGTTCTCAACCTGAAAGATTTGTCCGATAGGGCCGATCAGGAGAATCGGGATGATGGCGAAGGCAAAATGGGCAGTGCAGGAGGCTACCAACAAGGTATTGTCATGACTGAAGTTGCCCCGCTCAAGAAAGAGGCCGACCGCCTCTTCTGAAAATCCAAAAATCAGGAAAGTCATGATGACGCCAGTCGTCACGCTGGCGGAGATGAGCTGGTTTAGCTTGATGATTTTTTCTTCACTTTTTTTCGAGGACTCGGCGTAAATGGTGATGAAGGGGCCTTCCAGCCTTAAGAGTTCGGGGACGATGTTGATCAGCGTCCAGCCATAGGCGACAGCGCTGACGGCGCCTTGGGGGAGGAAGGAGACAAATTGGCGGTCGATGAGGGCGTAGATGTACTGAGCCGCGTAGATGAAGAGGAGCGAAGGAATCATCGGCAACAGTCGTTTGATGCGGGCTGAAAAGGGGTTTCCGAGCAGTTGAATGCTCCCCCATAAGCCGACTATGGTGAGGCAAAAGGCGAGGCTCACTCCAAGACTGTAGGACCAGATCATCACGCCACGTGTGGACGGGTAGGTCACAATTAAGGCCAGGATCGTGGTGGCGATGAGGAATTCGTTGCGATAGGTGATCGAGAAGCGCCGCTGAGCCTTGGAGAAGGAGTACAGCATTTTTAGCGGGATGTAGAGAAAGACCAAGGGTCCGGCCCAGTGAATGGTTGTTTTGAGATAGGCCATCCGCTCGGCATCAAATCCCCAGGCGAGTTTAGTCAGAATCGGCCAGGCGAACGTCACGATC
>RFVA01000134.1 GCA_009922685.1 Gammaproteobacteria bacterium
CTCCCCCGCCAGAGCGTTTAATGTATTGCGAGCTTTTTAGTTCCCAAACGCTTCGGCCATCCGGCGCCCCATTTCAGAGGGGGTTGCGACCACCTCAACCCCCGCGGCTTTTAGCGCCAGAACCTTACTCGCACCGGTTCCTTTCCCCCCGGTAATGATCGCGCCCGCATGGCCCATCCGCTTTCCAGGCGGTGCGGTCAGACCTGCAATATAGCCCACCACCGGTTTGGTGATATGCGCCTTAATGACCTCAGCGGCCTCTTCCTCAGCACTCCCACCAATTTCACCCACCATGATGATGCCTTTGGTGTCGGGGTCCTGTTCGAACTTCATTAAAATATCGATAAAGTCGAGCCCTTTGATGGGATCACCGCCGATACCGACACAGGTCGTTTGCCCAAGACCCACGCGAGTGGTTTGGTAGACCGCTTCATAGGTCAAGGTGCCTGAACGAGAGACAATGCCAATCACGCCTGGCTGGTGAATGAATCCCGGCATGATGCCGATCTTCGACTCCCCTGAGGTAATGATGCCGGGGCAATTGGGGCCGATGAGGAGGGCCTCTGAATCCTTCAGCGCCGCCTTCACCCTCAGCATGTGAAGGACCGGAATCCCTTCGGTGATACAGACAATCAGCTTGATGCCGGCGTCTGCGGCCTCGAGGATGGCATCAGCCGCAAAAGGGGGCGGCACCACAATCATCGTTGCGGTAGCGCCAGTGATTTTTTGGGCTTCTTGAACGGTATTGAAGACGGGGAGCCCCAGATGGGTTTGACCCCCTCGGCCTGGGGTAACCCCCCCGACAATCTGGGTCCCATAGGCCAGGCACTGCTCTGAATGGAAGGTGGCCTGTTTCCCGGTAAAGCCCTGACAGATGACTTTGGTTGCGCGGTTGATGAGAATGCTCATTGGGAGGCCTCCACCGCTTTTTTCGCGGCATCATCAAGATCGCTGGCGGTGGTCAGGGCAAGACCTGAGGCTTCGAGGAGTGCGCGGCCTTCCTCAGCGTTGGTTCCTTCAAGGCGAACGATGACTGGAATCATCACCCCGACGTCCTGAACCGCTGAAATGATGCCTTCTGCGATCAGGTTGCAACGGACGATGCCGCCAAAAATATTGACCAGTAGCACCTTGACTTTGTGGTCTGAAAGAATGAGTTTGAAGGCTTCGGCGACCTTAGCTGAAGTGGTGCCGCCACCCACATCCAAGAAGTTGGCAGGTTCTCCGCCATGGAGCTTGATGACATCAAGCGTTGCCATGGCGAGGCCTGCGCCATTGACCATGCAGCCGATGGTGCCATCCAGGGTGACGTAGCTTAAATCATGCTCGCGCGCTTTTGACTCCGTCGCATCTTCTTGCCCTAGATCACGAAGACCCCGGAGGTCTGGGTGCAGAAAAAGGGCATTGTCATCGACGCTGATTTTGGCATCGAGCGCTAGAAGCTGTCCCTCTGTCGTCACAATGAGGGGGTTGATTTCGACCTGACTCAGGTCTTTATCCTCTAGGAGACGAACCATGGCCCGCATGAGGTTTTCAAGGGCCTTCACCTGATCACCTTGAAGGTCCATGGCTTCGGCCATCTGACGAGCCTCAAAGGCCTGAAATCCTGCGGCGGGATGAAGGGTCATGCTCAGGATCTTTTCAGGCGTTTCCTCCGCGACTTTTTCGATATCCATTCCCCCGGCGGCCGATCCCATAAAAAGAATGCGGGCCGATCCCCGATCGACCAGGACCGAAAGATAGAGTTCACGTTCAATGGGGCGGACTTCCTCGATCAGGAGGGTCTCGATGGGAAGGCCTTTTGGCCCCGTCTGGTGGGTGATGAGAGGCGTCCCAAGCATCGTCTTCGCATGGATTTTGACGGTCTCAAGATCTTCAGCAAGCCTGACGCCTCCTCCTTTGCCACGGCCGCCGCTATGGACCTGCGCCTTGACGACCCAGCGATTTCCGCCGAGGTTTTGAGCCACCTCTAAGGCTTTTTCAGGGGTTTTGGCGGGTTCACCGGCCGGCACTGGAATTCCATAGGCCCGAAAGAGAGCCTTGGCCTGGTATTCGTGAAGATTCATTCGAGGTCTCTGGAGCGATACAAAAAAAGCGCCCTTCATTTTAGGCCCTGGGCTGATGGCCACCTCATAACTAAAATGGCCGGCGCCCCAGAAGGGGCGCCGGCCATTCAGGGGGGATCAAGGGGGTTTAGGCCTGATACTTTTTCAAAGCCCGAAGCTTGTCGATGGCTTCCTTGACCTTGTCTGAAGCGGGCCCATCGAGTTCATTCGGTTTGTAGACCCGATCTAACAGTTTTTCAGCAACCAGAGCGTCCTTGATCCATTTCTTCGCGAAACGATAGTTTGCGGGGACCGGGGTGGTTTCACCCGTCTCAGGATTCTTGAGAGTCTCTGCCAAATTGACCGGGGTTTGAGGCGCTGCGATCGGCGCTTTTGGAGCCGCCTTCGGGGCTGCTTTTGGCTTGGCGGCCGGCTTAGCCGCTACGGGCTTTGGGGCTGCCGCGGGTGCCTTAGGGGCGGGTGCAGGCGCTGCCTTCACGGCCTTTGGAGCGGGTGCTGCTTTGGGGGCCGCCGGGGCCTTTTGCGCCGCCGCGGGCTTTGGGGCCGCTTTCTTTTCAGCCGGCGCCTTGACAGCGACTGGGGCCTTTGCAGGGGCTGCTGCGGCCTTTGGCTTCATGACCGGTTCGCCCTTTTCAGAGCGGTTGACGGCAGCATAGGCCTCATAGGCCACATAGCCCATGTAAAGGGCGGTCACAAAAAACAGAAACTCGAACATTTGAATCTCCTCGATGATTAGGGCGGTTTCATACCGTCTTCTCAGACTACATCAGGCCTCCCCGACGAAGGACGGCACCAACACTAACAAAATAGGCTTTCCAGTTGAAAAGCGCAATCTCTCCCATCCAAAATTCGGCAAAAAAGGCATTTTAGCGCCTTGTTTAAAGATGATTCTCTGGTATGCCGCCAAATTGAAGCTGATAGAGTTCTGCATAGTGGCCCTGACGATCGAGGAGTTCCTGGTGGGTTCCTGATTCGACAATACGGCCTTGACGCATCACATCAATTCGATCGGCATTCCGAATGGTCGACAGGCGGTGCGCGATCACCAGCGTGGTTCGGTTCTTCATCAGGGTTTCGAGGGCCTCTTGAACGTGTCGCTCGGATGCGGTGTCAAGCGCAGAGGTCGCTTCATCGAGTAAGAGAATCGGCGCGTCCCGAAGCAGCGCGCGCGCGATGGCGATGCGCTGGCGTTGCCCGCCTGAGAGCACAATGCCCTGCTCACCGACCACGGTCTCGAAGCCTTGCGGCAGACCTTCAATGAAATCGAGAGCATGAGCGGCCCTCGCAGCTTCGATAATGGCGTCAGGCGTTGCCTTGTCCTGACTCCCATAGGCAATGTTATTGGCGATGGTGTCGTTGAAGAGGGTCACTTCCTGCCCGACATAAGCCATGTGCTGGCGAAGGCTTTGAAGAGTGATCGCCTGAAGCTTGATGCCATCGATCAAGATATCGCCCGATGTCGGGTCATAGAGTCTAGGCAGCAGCCTGATCAAGGAGGTTTTACCGCTCCCAGAGTGGCCCACCAGAGCGATTGTTTTTCCTTTTGGAATGATGAGATTGATGCCCTTTAGAACAAGCTCAC
>RFVA01000135.1 GCA_009922685.1 Gammaproteobacteria bacterium
CCTGAGATTTTGAGGTGATTTGTGAGTCGTCAGCAGTACCGTAGTTCTATATTGGCGTCCGTCCATGAAACCGCCGAAAGCTTGCTAGCGTCTGGCTTGTGAACGATCATTAAAAAGCGCGGAAATTTGATCAGCACGGACCAAACGATGCAATATAGGATCGACCACCCTAGAGGTGGTTTTTTTACGTCTGAAGGTTTGCCCTGAAGTGGACTGGGGAGAGATAGCCCGGTAAAACCGTAGGCTTTAGAAATTAAACCGCGTGTCACTGTTCATTTCTTGGCAGAGAGCTCAGTGACACGCCAACAAATACGCCAGAAGACGATCTGCAGGGTTACTATCCCATGAACTGGAGGCCCTGTCCATTGGCTCTGTTGGCGTTGGACGTCGCCGATGGAATCACCCTCATCTCGCCTTTTTCTTTGTGCCCGCTGCTCCCGCCAGACCCAAATCTGCAGACGCTGTGATCATGGACAGATCTATTGCAGCGAGGCGTGTTCATTCTCGGCCCGTGCGCATCACCATCGAGACGCCGATCGTCGTTATCAACAGTCTCGTCAGGGTCGCTTCATGCACGCCGCCCGTTCCCGCAGATATCGGCTCCGACTGAAGGAACAAAAGAAAGTGACTGATCAGGGTTCCGCCCCAAAGGCCTTAGATGTTCCACTCGCTGTCGATTCCACGCGCCATTTTCTACGTGCGGTGGAAGCGACTCGGATCGAACACCCACTCCCCAGCGTCTTATGTGCCGTTTGTCGGACCCCTCTGGGGCCCTGGGTGCGTCAGGGCTTTCTTCGATCCGGCTACCGATATCGATTGGATCGAGGATCTGGACTTCATGACGATCGGAGATGACATCGCCGCAAGGATTAGGCGGTTGTTCCATGCAGAGAAATGGCGGGTCGGAACGATCTCTACGCAGCTTTGCATCCATCATTCCGTAGTTCGAAGGGTTCTTGATCAGGAGCATCAAGTGACCTCCGCGCCTAACCCCACGACGTTGATCGACGTCTATCTGCCTTTTGTTCTTGAGACCCTCAACCAATATCCCACGCTGACGGCGAGTCGGCTCTATGCCATGGTGCGAGAGCGGGGGTATCGGGGATCTGAGAGCCACTTTCGACGGTTGGTCGCAAGACACCGTCCCCAGCCGATTCGTTCCAGTGAGGCTTACCTTCGCCTTCGAACTCTCCCCGGTGAACAGGCTCAAATTGACTGGGGTCACTTCGGATACCTCCAGATTGGGCGAGCCAAGAGACCACTCATGGCCTTCGTGATGGTGTTGTCCTATTCCCGTCGGATCTTCCTCAGGTTTTACCTGGATGCCCGAATGGAGAACTTCCTTCGTGGGCATGTGGCGGCCTTTACTGCGTTTGATGGCGTACCTCGGACGCTGCTGTACGACAATCTCAAGTCGGCGGTTCTTGAGCGGGATGGCCAAGCCATCCGCTTCAATCCGGTCCTGCTCGATTTTGCCGGTTACCACCGATTTGAACCCAAGCCGGTCGCCGTCGCGAGGGGAAATGAAAAGGGTCGAGTTGAGCGGGCCATCCGATATATCCGCGGGTCCTTCTTTGCTGCGCGTGAGTTCAAGGATCTTGAGGACCTGAATGCGCAGGCCATGGTCTGGTGTCTGGGGCCTGCCTCCGAACGCCGATGCCCTGAAGACACGTCACTCAGCGTCAATGACGTCTTCGAGCAGGAACAGCCCAGACTTCTCGCGCTTCCGCAAGACCCCTATCCGACAGAAGAGCGCATCACCGTCTCGTCCGGGAAAACGCCTTATATCCGCTTCGACCTGAACGACTACTCGATCCCGCATACCCATGTGCGGAAAACCCTGACCCTGATCGCCAGCCCCAAGGACGTTCAGATCCTTGATGGCAGTACCTGTATCGCCGTCCACCCAAGGAGCTATGACAAGGGCGATCAGGTGGAGACCAAAGAGCACATCCAAGCACTGGCCGTGGCGAAGCAAAAGGCCCGACAACATCGCACACAGGGTCGGCTGACCGCTGCCATCCCGAATGCAGAGGACTTCATGATCGCCGCGGGCGAAAGAGGATACGTCCTTCCAACGGTGACGCGAGAGCTTGAGGCGCTTCTGGATAGTTATGGCGCTAAGGAATTGGCCGTTGCCATGACTGAAGCACTGACTGCTGGGTCGCCGCATCCCAAAACGGTGTGTCTGGCTCTCGAACGCAGACGCGAAAAACAAAATCGCCCTCCGCCCATTGCCATCGAGCTTTCAGAGAAAGCGCGGAAACATGATGCCCCCGTTCGGACCCATGACCTTGTGAACTATGACCAACTGACCGGAGACGCCGATGACGAATCTAGTGATGCTTGAAGATCTCAAAATGCGGGCTAAGGCCCTTCACCTTTATGGTCTGCTCGCGCATTGGGATGAAGTCCAACGGGATCCTTGGGTTCCGGTTCTCATCCAATGGGAGGAGGATGCCCGACAAAAACGGAGCCTTGAGCGTCGCATCAAAGCGGCCAAGTTGGGACGGTTCAAGATGATGGCCAAGTTCGACTGGAGCTGGCCAAAGGTCTGTGATCGAGGTGCCATTGAAAACCTGAGCAGCCTGGACTTTATCCGTGAAAAGGCCAACATCATCTTCATGGGTCCGAATGGCATCGGCAAGACCATGATCGCCAAGAACCTTGCTTATGAGGCGGTTGTTCAAGGCTATACGGCGCTTTACATCACGGCATCCGAGCTTCTTGGTGATCTTGCTGCGGTCACGAGTGATGCCCTCCTGAAACGACGGGTCTCGGCCTATGCCCGGATCGATGTGTTGGTCATCGATGAAGTGGGATATCTGTCGTATGGCGATCGCCATGCGGATCTCCTGTTCAACCTGATCAACCGCCGCTATGAGGAGAAGAGCACCATCGTGACCTCGAACCGACCCTTCTCGGAGTGGAAGGATGTGTTCCCGAATGCATCCTGCGTGGTGGCCCTGATCGACCGGCTTGTGCATCACGCCGAGGTGATCAAGCTTGAGGGGGACTCTTATCGGCTTCGCGACGCCAATGAGCGCAAGAGCACGCGAGGTCGGAAACGCAAAGAGGAGGATCCAAAATGAAGCATCATCCTAGCCTTGCGTATCTGACTGCAATGAGTCCGGTGGAGGCAGAAAACCTGTTGGTCGCTATCGAAGCGCTGCGGGAAATCATCTGGGATCTCCATGGGGATAGCATCGCAGATATGGAGGGAGAACCACCCTTTGCGGATACCCATACAGAAGATCCCGACTTCCTGAAAAAAAGGATCTGAAACAGCGACTCATGAGGGGTTACCCCCCTCATGCCATGATCGAATATCCGCGGTTCTGAACGATCGCTAACAAATGGAGTTCACCTGTTCTGAATCCACCATTCGCCATCAGAACAATGAAGTCGTTAATCATTCTTCTGTAGAACTTGTCCTCTTCATCCCGAACATCTTTTGCCTTGTACCAATTCTTGGATACACCCACCAACCATTTGTACTCTTCCACCGTGTAGGACTCTCTGATGCCCTCGTCCTTGTGAACTTTGATGACACCGAAGTCAGGTGAATAATTTGTAGATACAAAACCTTCTTCTGCACCCCATCGATACATCTGTTTGATTGTGATGGT
>RFVA01000136.1 GCA_009922685.1 Gammaproteobacteria bacterium
TGGGGTTCTTATCGACCTGAATTCATTGACCTCAAGGCGATAGGCGGCTTTAATCTTTGCGCCTTCTTGCCATGCTTCAGGGCTTTCCACTCGAAAGGCGATGGCATCAATCAATTGTTGAGAGTTATCGGGCCTTAGAACCAGTTTTAGATGGTTTTCGCCCACAATCCGGCAGCTCGCAATACAGAATGCGCCCTCAAAGAGTGGTTCCGAAAATCCCTGTCCCCAAGGCCCTCCGGCCTCAAGACCTTCAGCGAGTGCCATCGAGAGATCCTGAGGGGTGAGAGTTCCATCGGTCACCAGCTGTGGTTCAAGGGTTAATCCCGGCATCCTTTTGCGGACTTCCTCCTCCATCGCCTCGGTGAAACGCAGCAGGTGATCCTTCTCAAGGCTAAGACCTGCCGCCATGGCGTGACCTCCGAAGCGGTCGATCAGGCCTGGGTGGCGAGTGGCGACTTCGGCCAGGATATCGCGGATGTGGATGCCGCTGACCGATCGGGCCGAGCCTTTTAGTTGACTGGGATCAAGATCGTTGAGCGCAAAGACAATCACCGGTCGGTGAAGGCGGTCCTTGATTCTTGAGGCCAGAATACCGACAACGCCTTGATGCCAGGCAGGATCAAACAAGCAGACGATCGGCCGCTGACTTTCAAGGGCCATCAAGGGGTCGAGATGTCTCAAGGCATCCTGTCGCATGCCTTCCTCGATGTCCTTGCGCTCCTGATTCAGCTGTTCGAGGGTTTGAGCGAGCGCCAGTGCCTTCTCAAAGTCCGTGGCGATGAGACATTCAATGCCGACACTCATATCATCAAGACGTCCGGCGGCATTCAGCCTTGGGCCAATCTGAAAGCCTAAATCGCTGGCGCGGATTCTCGGCTCTTTTCGTTTTGAGCCTTTAAGGAGTGCGCGTATGCCGGGGCGTGCCAAGCCTTTTCGAATGCGTTCAAGGCCTTGGTGAACCAGAATTCGGTTGACCGTATCGAGGGGAACGACATCGGCAACCGTGCCGAGTGCGACCAGATCTAACAAGATGCCGAGGTGGGGCTCCTTGGTAATGCCCTGCTCAAAAAAATGGTTTTTTCTAAGCTGTTGCCGAAGCCCCAGGAGAACATAAAACATGACACCGACGCCCGCGAGTGCCTTGCTTGGAAAAGGGTCGTCCGGGAGATTGGGGTTCACGATGGCGTCTGCCTTTGGCAGCGTCTCCCCCGGGAGGTGATGATCTGTGATGAGAACCTTGAGACCGGCCTCTTTAGCGGCATCGATGCCCTCATGACTTGATATGCCATTATCGACCGTTAACAGGATGTCCGGTTGATAGGACCTCGCAAGCTCAACGATTTCCGGGGTCAAGCCATAACCGTATTGAAATCGATTGGGAACGAGATAATCGATCGAATCCAAGCCAAGAAGCCTGAGTCCCTCTAGGGCTAAGGCCGTGGCGGTGGCCCCATCGGCATCATAGTCACCAATCACCAAGACCCGCTGTCGATGTCGAATAGCCGTCTCAAGGATCGAACACATCATCCCCATGCCTTTCAACGTGAAAGGTTCCGGTAGACGCCCTAATGATCGATCGAGTTCAAGGCTGTCCTTGATCCCTCGCCGGGCATAGATCTGGCCAAGAACGCCTTGAATATCCTCCATAGGAGGCAATGTCTCGGCCTTTGTGGGTGAGATCAGAGATTGCTGGAAGGGGTGATAAAGCGGGGTTGTCATAGCATCTTTAAAGATGGAGCGAACCTCTTAGAACTCGATGCGGTAGTAGTGATCGATCAGCAGTGCGGAAAAGATCGCCGCCAGATAGACCAGCGAAAAGGCGAAGGTTCGCATCGCAAGACGGTTATTCGAAGCGCGCTTCAGGCGAATGGCGTAGACCAGAAAAACGACGCCCATCACCAGAGCAACCAAGAGGTAGATCAGGCCACTCATGCCGGTCAGAAAGGGCAGTAGGCTCACAATCAACAGAAGGATCGTATAAAGGAGAATATGAAGCTTGGTGACCTCGTCGCCATAAATGACCGGCAGCATGGGCATATCGGCCAGTCGGTATTCTTCTTTCTTGGCGAGCGCCAGTGGCCAGAAATGAGGGGGTGTCCAGATAAAGATCAGCAGGAAGAGCAGCAGGGCATGAGGATCCACGGTTCCGGTCATCGCACACCATCCAAGGACGGGCGGCGCTGCACCGGCTGCGCCGCCGATGACGATGTTCTGGCTGGTGACCCGCTTGAGATAGCGGGTATAAATCACGGCATAACCGATGAGCGAGATAAAGGTCAGGATCGCCGTCAAGAGGTTGACCTCAACGATCAGGATCAACATGGAAATAACGCCTAGAATCAAAGCAAAGCGGTTGGCCTCATGAGGTTTGAGGAGGGATTGTGGCAGAGGCCTTGCTTCCGTTCGCCCCATCTTGCTGTCAATCTCCCGGTCATAGACATGATTGAGTGCCGCGGCTGATGCGGCGGCGAGGCCGATACCGATTGCAGCCCAGAGGGTTTTTGCTAAAGGGGGGAGTTCTGGCAGCGCGAGAAACATACCGATGATGGCCGTGAAGACAATAGCGCCCACCACCCGAAGCTTGCAGAGCCCGAGATAGGCACGCCACTGTGCAAAGGGAGGGTTCGGCGGTTGTTTGGGTTTCATGTTCGGCGTTGGGTATCGTTTACAATGGCGGTTCTGGTCCGGTGCCCCTCGGGTCTCGGTCTTAAGAACCTCATGTGATGGAGAACGTTCTTATGTTGCTTCGCGGATTCCGCATCGCTCTTTTCCTACTGCCATTCTCCTTGGAGGCAGGGGAACCTCAGGTGTTCGAATTTCGACTAGATAACGGTCTTAAGGTCCTGGTCCAAGAGGATCATCGGGCCCCGGTGGTTGTCTCTCAGGTCTGGTATAAGGTCGGCGCCAGTTACGAACACGACGGCATCACCGGCATTTCTCATATGCTGGAACATATGATGTTTAAGGGGACCCAGAAGCATCCCCCGGGTGAATTTTCTCGCATTATCGCAGCAAACGGGGGTCGCGAAAACGCCTTCACAGGTCAGGACTATACCGCCTATTTCCAGATGCTGGAGAAATCGAGACTGCCGGTGAGTTTCGAACTTGAGGCTGACCGCATGCGTTTTCTAAGGCTTTCCGAGGCGGAATTTTCCAAGGAGCATCAAGTGGTCCTTGAGGAACGCCGACTGAGAACCGACGATCAACCGAGGGCCAAGATGCAGGAGCACTTTGATTCGGTCGCTTATAGCAATAGCCCCTACAAGAATCCGGTCATAGGTTGGCCGGAGGATGTCGCCGGACTGACCCTTGAGGACCTTAAGAAATGGTATGGACTTTGGTATGCCCCCAATAACGCGACTTTGGTCGTCGTGGGCGATGTCAAGCCTTCTGAGGTTCTCAAGGAGGCTAAGAAAGCGTTTGGGGGCCTAAAGCCCAGTCTTTTGCCGACCCTTAAGTCGCAGGTCGAGGTGACCCAGCTGGGTCTGCGCCGAATGACGATGAAGGTGCCTGCCAAGCTGCCGCATCTCGTTATGGGCTACAAGACGCCATCCCTCAAGACAGCAGCGGACGAAAAAGAGGCTTATGCGTT